>CBDVAD010000221.1:0-6537 GCA_965371875.1 uncultured bacterium | reverse complement strand
TCCACTGGCCCATCCAAACTGTACCCATTTTTCCGGTGACCATTCTCTAAGAATCCCGTAGAGTAAACCGCCGACAAATCCGTCACCTCCACCTATTCTATCAAGAACACCTATCTCTCTGGGCTGTTCAACATAGAAATCATCTCCTTCGGCCATAATGGCTCCCCAAATATGACTGTTTGTACTAACAACCTCTCTGAGGGTTGTGGCAAAAACAGATGTTCCGGGAAAAGATTTTTTTGCACTTTCAATCATTCCCTTAAAACCATCAATTTTAGATGCTAAATCCTTACCACCTGATTCCGGGCCTTTTAAACCAAGACAAAGCTGAAAGTCCTCTTCGTTACCAACCAAAATATCACTTAGTGAAGCTATCTCTGTAAAGATCTCCCTAAGTTCCTCTTCCCTGTTTTCCCAGAAGGATGCCCTGTAATTAAGATCAAAAGAGATTGCTGTTCCATATTTCTTTGCTGCCCTGGCAATTTCCAGAGTAAACCTGCTTGTTTCCTTTGACAATGCGCCAACAAGCCCGGAAAGATGAACAATCTGAACACCTTCCTCTCCAAATATTCTATCAAGATCAAACTGCCGGGCGTTCAATATGCGACCAACCTCTCCTGCCCTGTCGTTATTGACTCTGGGACCTCTGGAACCATAGCCGCTGTCTGCCATATTTATCTGATGTCTTACACCCCAGGGGCCATCGGGCTCAATTTCCGGTCCCTCATAGTCCATGTGACGGCCTGCAAGATTGTCCTTAATAAAGCGGGCAACAGGGCTGTCCTTTACAAAAGCAGTAAGAACTTTTACAGATAAACCAAGGTAAGAAGAAACACTGGCTACGTTTGTTTCTGCGCTACTTGCAGTCATTTTAAATGTATCACTCGAATGAAATGGCTGTCCGTCTATAGGAGTTAGCCTGACTCCCATACTTGTGGGAACTAAAAGTGCATATTTACAGTTTTTTCGCAGTTTAATACTCATTATTTTTTCTCCTAAACTGTTTTATTCTTTAATAAAAATTCCTGATAATCCCTCCGGATATCACAATGAGTTAATCCAGAAACAACGGTTTAATATGTCGTTCATACAGGTTTTCTGTTACATTTTTGCCAACAATTTCAGAATTTTCTACCAGAGCATTCAGATACCTGTCTCCCATTTCTGAAGCTACTTTATAGCCTACATGCAGCAGCTGTCTTAGATGCATATTATATTCAGAATTATTCTGATCATGCCGCAAAGCTGATGCATATTGTTTACCTGTCCAGGAATTAACTTCAGAGGCAGTCGGAAGTTTTGTTTTATCAATATCAATTACCGTTGCATATGGCTCTGCAAGTTCTTCATACCTGTTAAGAGCCGAATTGTATACCTCTTTTGCAATTGCAAGACCATTTGATCCCGATTCTGCCAGGCCAATAAGTTCTTCAAGCCATGTGGTTCCTGCTGTTTTCACGTGCACTCCGGAATTATACTTACGTATGTTTTTTCTAATAGACGGGTAGATGGAAAACTTATCACTTCCAGAGTGAACACTAAGTTTAAGGTTTTCCGGAAGGTCAAACTTCTTTACAGCCCAGGCTATTATGCAGATATCATCGTTGAACTCTTTGTCAAACTTTTCAATATCACCCACATAATCCACACCTTTATTGAATCGACCGGTAAATTTAGGAGCAATGGTCTGGGCTGGTATTCCTTCTTTGGCGATAGCGGAGAGAATGAACAGAAGCTCTTCAGGACTCTGGGGTAGATCAGTCTCATCCATAGATACTTCGGTTATAAAATTACCCCTGCCTTTTTTTCCTTCTATATGACGGTATATCCTGCCCGCCTCTTCTACAGCATACAGATATCTTTCAGCTATTCCCCTTATACTTTCTTCTGTAATTATGAGAGAGTTATCTATTCCAGGAATATTCAACTTACCAACATAAAGAAGGTTTTCCTGAACAAATTTTTCAATATCAGCTCCAGGTGCTTTTTCACCAATAAAATCTGCAACATCCAGAGTAAAAAAATCGGAGGAATCCATAAACAGATCTACTGTTTTAAGACCTATGTGGTCCGCATCCACATAATAACTCCCTTTCCACTCTGCTGCTTTTACTGCATTGTCTGCAGCTAATCTTACAGAGTTGGGATCGGTGTGTATTATTGCATGTTCCCTGTGAGACTTATTCCAGATAATTGCTATTTTAGTTCCTGCGGCATCAACCTTTATTACAGATTCCAACTGGGCGCCTGCCTGCTTACCAAACCGGTCTCCGGTACCTATGGAGTATTTTTCAAGTTTAAGCATATTCTCTTCTCCTAATCTAAATCGATACCGAAGTATTCTACGGCGTTGTTGTAGCTGATATCCTCTACCATTTTTCCCAGCAGATTGTAATCCTCCGGTGCTTCCCCGTTTTCAACCCAGCCTCAAATAATATTACAAAGTATTCTTCGAAAGTATTCATGCCTTGGAAATGAGAGAAAGCTTCTCGAATCAGTAAGCATGCCTACAAACCTGGAGAGAAGTCCAAGATTTGCAAGGGCACTCATCTGCATCTCCATACCGTCCTTCTGATCGTTAAACCACCACCCTGAGCCAAACTGTATCTTACCCGGTATGCTCCCATCCTGAAAGTTACCAATAATGGTACCGATCAGATAGTTATCCCGTGGATTGAGAGAATAGATAATTGTCTTTGGAAGTTCATTTGTCTTATTTAAACTGTCAAGAAATCTGGACAAAGGTTCTGCAACTTCACCGTCAGCAATAGAATCAAACCCTGAGTCCGGGCCAATGGATGTGTACATTTTGCTGTTGTTATTGCGCATTGCACCAAAGTGGATCTGCATGGTCCATCCGGCTTTAAAGTTCATTTTCCCTATTTCCTGGAGAACAGCTGTTTTAAGCTTCACAATTTCTTCTGTGACCAGAGCATCACCTTTAAGTAATTTTTTGAAAAGTTTGTCCTGTTCCCCTGATTCAGATTTTTCATAAACTGGAAGAACCAAAGCATGATCAGATATTCTGCACCCGATAGAATTAAAAAAATCATGACGGTTTTTAAGTGCGTCAAGATAAGAATCGTAATCTGTAATTATTATCCCTGATACATCTGACAGCTTTTCCAGATATTTAATTATTTCCATTGCATTTTCAAACGCCATTGCTTTATCAGGTCTGAAGGTTGGAAGAACTTTTGTACCCAGATCTCCATCTTTTTTAATCTTTATATGATGTTCCAGTGAATCAACAGGATCATCTGTAGTGCAAACTACCTTTACATTTGATTTTACAAGAAGTGACTTTACACTGAACTTATCCCCTTGTAAGGCATTCATTGTTTTACTAAATATATATCGTGATGTCCCCGGAGAAAGCAGCTCGGTTATACCGAAGTATCTTTGCAGCTCCATATGTGTCCAGTGATAAAGTGGATTACCAATAGTATATGGTACCGTTGCAGCCCATGAATCAAATTTCTCCACATCTGTTGCATTGCCGGTTATCATAGATTCAGATATACCGTTTGTTCTCATTGCCCGCCATTTATAATGATCACCATTCAGCCATATTTGGGAAAGATTTTCATATCTCCTGTCTTCTGCTATTTCTACAGGAGGCAAGTGGCAATGGTAGTCGAAAATTGGCATCTTCTTAGCATACTCATGATAAAGCCGTATGGCTGTATTCGATTCAAGGAGGAAATCCTCGTTTAAAAATGGTTTCATTTCTATTTTTCTCCGTTATCTAGATGTTATCAATCAGGTAGCCGCCGTCTACAGGAACCGTTACTCCTGTAACAAATCCCGCTGCAATATTATTTACAAGATAGAGAAGGGTTCCCTGAAGTTCTTTAACTTCGCCGAACCTGCCGAATGGTGTATGATTGATAATATCCTGTCCCCTTGGGGTCAGGTCACCGGTTTTCTCATCAAATAAAAGAGCTTTATTCTGTTTACCGACAAAAAACCCGGGGGCAATTGCGTTAACTCTTATTCCATGAACTGCAAATTCTTTGGAAGCTCCCATTGTCAAATTTATAACCGCAGCTTTTGCGGCACCATAGGCCCAGACACCGGAGAGGGGAATATAGGATGCCATAGATGCAAGATTTATTATGTTTCCTTTGATATTGTTTTTTATCCAGTAATCTGCAACAACTTTTGTAGGTACCATCAGGCCCGCAATAAGATTCAACTTTAAAACAAATTCAAACGATTCCATATCTGTTTCAGTAAAAGGCGACTTCCCCCTGTTTCCTCCGGCAGCATTTATAAGAATATCAAATGATCCAAATTTATCCACAACTTCAGTAATTGAGTTTCTAACGGAGTCTTCACTGGATGTGTCAACCTCCAAACCCTGCAGTCTGTCAGAAGCAACAGTCTCTCCCTCAAGCCGTTCTACAGCACTATCTGCAAACTCTTTTTTAATATCCCATAAAGAGACATTGGCTCCTGCGTTTAGGAGTGTTTCTGCCATTGCACCTGCAATAACGCCGCCGCCGCCTGTTATGGCTGCTGTTTTTCCTTTTAAACCAAACATTTTGTCCAGGTAATCCATAGTTTTCTCCTCTCTGTTGTTTATGCTAATATAACTTCAAGCCCCAGTTTTGTAAGACTTTCCGACTCTTTATAATCAGAATCTGTAATCAGGACATCAATATCACTTGCCCGTGCAAATACAGAAAAGGCAGAACGTCCAAACTTGCTGCTGTCTGCAAGAACCACCCTTCTTCCCGATACATCCAGCACCTGCTGTTTAAGCTGTGATTCAAGAATATTCTGGGATGAGAATATTCCTCTGGAAAGTATCCCGGTAGCTCCCAGAAAGGATGTTTCAATATGAAAGTTTTTAAGGGTTTCTATTGGAAGAGGCCCCAGAAATGAACCTGCTTCCTTCCTGTAACTCCCGCCTAAAGATACAAGGGAGATTCCGGATTCCTCAGCAAGGGTGTTCATCACATCCAGAGAGTTTGTTATTACTCTAAGAGACATTGCTTTTATCTCTTCCGCAAGATATCTGCATGTACTTCCGGTATCAAGATAAATTGTGTCTCCCTCTTTTATAAGAGACCTGGCCTTTGCGGCGATCCTTCTTTTTTCTTCAATATTAATACTTTTTCGTGTGCTGAGAGTTCTAAGAGTTCTGCTGTCCTCTGCAAGGCTGGCTCTTCCATGAGATCTGATAATAAAGCCCATCTCTTCAAGAGTACTCAAATCTTTCCGGATAGTTACTTCCGATACATTGAGTCTGGTTGTTAATTCCTGAACAGAAATTGATCTTAACCGGGTCAGGATCTTCAGGATCTCTTCGTGTCTGGGTAGATGATTCATAGTTACGGTTCCTTTCGATATACAGAATATAACAACACTTACCAATTGTCAATATTATTTATATCCATGTATACAGGAGTAGATTAAGCTTGACGTAAGTAAACTATACCATTACAATTTCATATCTTTGTATAATACGAAAGTAAAGGTAAGCTTACTTATGGATGATCCTACAGCAACTCTTAAGAATTTAAAAAAAGAAAAAAACTTTTTTATCGGAATTGACTCTGATGGATGCGTCTTCGATTCAATGGAGATAAAGCACAAAGAGTGTTTTTGCCCTGCTTTTATAAACCATTTCAACCTCCAGGCAGTGTCAAAATACGCAAGAGAAACATGGGAGTTTGTAAACCTGTATTCCAGAACCAGAGGTGTTAACAGGTTTCCTGCCCTTATCCGTACACTGGAACTACTGGAAGAAAGAGATGAGGTAACCCAGCGGAATGTTAAAGTACCTTCCGGAAAGAGGTTTTCGGAATGGGTAAAAGCCGAAACAAAACTTGGAAATCCGGCACTAAAAAAGGCAGTAGATAATACTAAAGATATCGAACTTTCTAAGTTGTATAACTGGTCATTAGATGTAAATAGTGCAGTAGCAAAAATAGTACGTAATGTTCCTCCCTTCCCTTTTGTAGAAGAGAGTCTTAAAAAAATTCAGGAAAATGCAGATTCCATAGTTATATCCCAGACACCTGTTGAGGCCCTGGAACGAGAGTGGAACGAACACGGCATTGCCCGGTTTGTAAAAATGATTGCCGGTCAGGAGATGGGAACGAAATCGGAGCATATACTTTATGCTGCAAACGGGAAGTATGATGATGACAAAATATTGATGATAGGAGATGCACCTGGAGATCTAAAAGCCGCCAAAGATAACAATGCTCTTTATTTCCCGGTAATCCCAGGGCAGGAAGAGAAGTCCTGGGAGATTTTTTACAAGGAAGGGCTGGACAGATTCTTTAATGGTACCTTTGCAGGTGAATATGAAGATATGCTGATTGATGAGTTTCTTACTCACTTGCCGGAGCTGCCCCCATGGAATAAAAAGTGACTGCCTGGTCGGGGCTTCGCCCCTGCTCGGCTATGCAACCATAGGAGAAATAAATGTTGTATTATGAACAAGGTGGAACTACCTCCATTCTAACGGATGATGATCTAAAAAAAGGCCTCTTCGAAGCATACAGGAAGCTGGAGAGTGCT
>CBDVAD010000220.1:0-6577 GCA_965371875.1 uncultured bacterium | reverse complement strand
CCTTTTCGCAATAAAACCATCATCGTACACCTCTCTGACATGACCGGTGGCAATACCAATCTGGTTTCCATAGGAGCTGTATCCGGCGGCTGCTCCAAGAGTTATAACTCTCTGAGGCAGCTTCCCTTTCAGGGTCTTGTCCATTGGAGCAGTAGGGTCTCCGCTTCCGGTCAGCCTCATTGCCTGATATACATAACTCCTCCCGGAGAGGGGATCACGAATAGCACCTCCAAGGCAGGTAGCAGCGCCTCCAAAAGGCTCAATCTCTGTAGGGTGATTATGAGTTTCGTTTTTAAACATCAACAGCCATTTCTGAATGCTGTCTCCAACTTTAACATCTATATTGATACTGCAGGCATTTATCTCCTGGGAAACATCAAGATCTTCCAATAAACCTTTTTTCCTAAGGTCCTTCATCCCTATAACAGCCATATTCATAAGGGTTATATCTCTTGTTACTTCATCAGAACCATAGACATATTCTCGGGTATCAAGATACCCGTCGTATGTTTCCTGAATAACCCTGTTAAATCGCCCATCGGTCAATAAAACCTCATCAATACCTGTTGTAAAGGTTGTATGTCTGCAGTGATCAGACCAGTAGGTATCAAGCACTTTAAGTTCTGTAGGAGTAGGATCTCTCTTTTCTTTATTACTAAAATATTCCTGACAGAACTCCAGATCCTTTTGGCTCATGGAAAGAGACATATCTTTATGAAACCCCTTGAGGGAGTCAGAATTCATGCTTATAAATCCCTGTATAGTTGCTGACTCTTCCGGTTCCTCCCTCAAATCCAGTCGAAGATCATCTTTGCTCCAGGGACTTCCCTCTTTTGAATCAACACTATTGATCAGATAGTTTTTGATCCTCTCAAGATCTCCTGTCTTTATACTGCCTTTCAGGACATAGACACGAGCAGTATTAATTTCTTCCCGAACACCATGTGTAATCAACTGAATACACTGTGCAGCTGAATCAGCCCTCTGATCATACTGCCCGGTCAGATAAAGAACAGCAAAGGCTGTCTCATCGTCAGCCATGGGAAAATTGTCATGATAAAGATTATCAACAGGAGGTTCGGAAAGAATTGTTCTGCAGATCTTACTATAAACTTCATATCCAGGGTCTCTAAAATCATAACGATTAAGAATTCGCAGGCTCTTTAGATCAGAAAGGTTAAGCTGGTCTTTAAGCTGATTAAGCAAATTAATGGATTGGGTATTATAGTTTTTCTTTTTCTCAACAAATACGCTTTTCATTATTTTTCCTGTTTCTTATCTGTTAACTGATTACTGTTAACTGTTAACTGTTAACCATGTGAATAATTTGGTGCTTCCTGGGTAATTGCGATATCATGTGCATGACTTTCCTTAAGTCCCGCAGATGATATCTTCCCAAACTTTCTGTATTTCCTCATTGTATTAATATCAGGACATCCGCAGTAACTCATACCCTTTTTCAAACCGGTGACCAACTGATATAAAAATGGTTTAAGTTCACCTTTATATGGAACTCTCCCCTCTATCCCCTCGGGAACAGGAGCATCGTTTTTTGACATCTGATACCGGTCCCCGGAACCCTCTTTTATTGCGGCTATAGAACCCATGCCCCGGTACGACTTAAATATCCGCCCCTCAAAGATAATTTCTTTCCCGGGAGATTCTTTTAATCCTGCCAGCATATTACCAACCATAACAGTACTTGCACCGGCGGCTATAGCCTTTGAAATATCCCCGGAATACTTAATTCCCCCATCTGCAATGACAGGTATGCCCGATTTATCAGCCTCTTCTGCACAGTCCAATACTGCTGTAAGCTGAGCTACTCCAATACCTGCAACAATTCTTGTAGTGCATATGGACCCAGGCCCTACTCCAACCTTAACGGCATCTGCTCCAGCATCAATAAGTCTCCTGGTCCCTTCCGCAGTAGCTACATTTCCACCAATTACAAGAATATCATATTCCTTCTTTATAGCTCTTACAGCTTCAATGACACTCTCCGAATCCCCGTGGGCGGTATCCAGGACAACAAAATCAACATGGTTTTCCATCAACAGAGGAATCCTTTTTTTATAATCCTGGGGGGAAATAGCCGCTCCCGTAATTAATCTTCCTGTTTTATCTATTGCAGCATTTGGTGAGAGCCGCTTCTTCTCCATATCCTTGACAGTAATCAACCCTGTTAAACGTCCATCAGTATCAACAACCGGCAGTTTCTCAATCTTATGACTGTTAAATTTTTCTCTGGCGCTTTCGGGTGTAGGAGAACTGTTTGCAACAACAGGGTTTTTAGTCATGGTATCTTTCACAAGTATTCTATCATCTCCACAGAATCTTAAATCCCTGCCTGTAATGATACCAACAAGCTTTTCTTTTTCAACAACAGGGAGACCGGAAATATTATATTCACTAATAATTTTCTTCACATCCGCAATTGTCTGGTCCGGTGAAACAGTTAAGGGATCATCAATAATCCAGTTTAGAAATCGCTTTACTTTACCCACATGGGCAGCCTGGATTTCGGGACTCAAATTCCTGTGAATAACACCGGCTCCCCCTTCAAGAGCTATTGCAATTGCCAGTTCATATTCTGTAACCGTATCCATAGCAGCCGATAGAACAGGTACATTTAGATAAATGTCAGATACAAGAAGAGTCCTGGTATCTGCACTACCCGATAGTACATCGGAATATGCAGGAATAAGTAAAACATCATCATAACTTAGAGTTTCCTGTATTTTTGTCACCTCAAAGTACCTCCTTAAGTTCTGTCATTTTACGACCGTATTTTTTTACCAAATCTCTTGTTTTTTCGACAGCTTTACCACAGTATTTCCAGGGATTGGAGAAAAACTCCTCCGCATCCTCTCCTGTTGTAGATTCAAGTCTTGTTGAGATATAACCCCATAAATCCGAATCTTTCTGCAGTGCATCCACAAGCCTGGTACCATTCTTTTCACATTCAAGGGTAATTTTACGTATCTTCTCATGAGCATCCGTATCACCGGAAACAGATAGAAGGACATAGGCTGCCTCCGCCAAAACAAGATCACCCTTAAGGGTGATATTCTCAAGAAGACGTTTCCTGTCAACACGAATTGTGTTAACAATTTTAGTCATTCTGGCTATAGCGGCAGTAAAACCGGAAATGTAATCCGCTACAAATCTTGAAGAAGCAGAGTTTGACATATCCCTTTGATGCTCAGATATCTGATCCATATAAAAAGTCATGACTCTTGGGAAAAAAGCTTTCCATAGGCTTTTAACATGTTCAGAATTCCAGGGATTACGTTTCTGGGGCATAGTTGATGAACCAACCTGTGTATCTGTAAATAACTCTCTAAGTTCATCAATTTCTGTTCTCTGAAGATGCCTAAGATCATCGGCAAGATTAGCGATTACCCCGAATGCAATATTCATCTCCAAAAGCAGTCGGAGCAAATACTCAGGCTCTACCATCTGTGTGGAATATTCCGAAGGTTCAAGATCAAGAAGTAAAAGGAACTTTCTTTCCAGATCAATTGGATCCTTAACCAGAAGAGAAGTAGCATTGTAGGCTCCAACAGCACCTGCAAGCTTGCCTCGCAGATCTCCTGACAATTCTTCAAGCTTAATAATTGATTTTCCCAACCGGGCAATATACTCAGCAAAAGAAAACCCCAGGGTAACAGGAACTGCATGCTGTCCATGCGTTCTGCCAACCTGGGGTGTATCTGCCTCTTTATCAGTAAGAGCAAGCAGACTCTCCATAAGCTCAATAAGAGCAGGGATTACCACTTTCCGGCTTGCATCCCTCATCCGCAAGGCAGCAGCAGTATCCAGAATATCTACCGACGTAGCCCCCAGATGGACAAAGTGACTTACACTGTCCGGCACATTAAGTTTCATTACATTAACAAGGGCGCGGATATTATGATGAGTTTTTTCCTCTTCCTCATAGACTGTTTCCGGAGTAATAGTTTTTTCAAGATTTCTGATTTGTTTGATGATCTCTCCGGACCCGGGCATCTGCATTTGTATGTGGGTTTCCAGAAGAGCCGATTCAACCTTGATACAATATCTTACTACAGCCTCTTCACTTAAATACTCACTTAAATTTTCAAAAAGAACACGATTTGAGAGGTAGTAACGATGATCAAGGGGGGATAAGTTTTTAAAGATATTTCGAGCTTCCATTTACCATTAGTAACGAAATTACAGATTTTTGTAAATAGCTTTTTCTGTAATATTTTATTTTTTAAAAAGATTCAAAATGAACTGCTTGCACATGCATCCTGTGCTGACCGTGCGCTTCGCTTACTACTCGCACATGCATCCTTGGTATTAATCCCGTAGGGACGTATGAAACCAGACCGGTAATTTATTGCTGGGATAAGAGACAATTTATTGCGGGAAAAAATATAATCAGATTTAGTCCTGTAGGGACGACCCGAAATTATCTCCATATATAGAAAATGTATCATGTACCTAATTTGATGAACCGCCTTTGATCAATTAAATGGTTTTTGCAATTGATAATTCCTGTCAATATTCACATTTGTTTTCCCATCAATAAATTGATAGGCTATTTTCATACAATCCCTACCGGGATTGGAAATTGTACTCAAATAATCAAGATGTTTTGCACAAGCCATATATATCTGGTACAATTACATTATGATCAAACAACCAATCACAGACAAATTCATCAATTCACATCTGGAAAAAATTGAAGCTGATAAAATAGATATATTTCTACTTAATAACGGCACAGTTCGCGGTGCTATCCTCCATGGAACAGGAATGATAAACCAGATGAGGGTTAACCATAACCTGGGAATACTTGAAACTCTTACCCTTGGTCAGTCATATATAGGTGCAGGACTTATGACATCCATGGTTAAGGGAAACGATAGAATCTCATTTGCAATAGAATGTGGAGGACCTATAAAAGGTTTATCTGTTGAAGCAGGTGCTGGCGGTGATGTCAGAGGTTATCTTTTTGCTAATCCTATTCCTATTACAAAACCTGTTGAAAGCTTCGATCTGTCACTTTTCTTTGGCCCGGGGTTCTTAAGTGTTACAAAACACCTGGAATCATCAAAACAGCCTTTTACCGGACAGGTAATGATGCAGCATGGCCGAATTGCAAAAGATCTTGCAAACTACTTCCTGGAGTCGGAGCAGATAAAGACAGCTTTTATGCTAAGTGTATATTTCGATAAGGAAGGCAGAGCAGTTGGTGCCGGGGGACTCTTTCTGCAGGCTCTCCCGGGGGCAGAAGATACGGCTCTGGAATCTCTGGAAAAGTCTATTGAAGAAATGCCGTCCATAGGAAAGTATTTTGCAGGCGGGGGTTCCCCTATAAAATTAATAGATGAATCTTTCACTGAGTTTTCACCGGAAATTATTGGAGAGAAAACTGTAGCCTTCAACTGCAGCTGCTCCAAAGAGAGATTTACCTCTTTTGTTGCGTCCATGAAAAAATCTGATAAAGATGAAATACTTAAGAATGGACCCTTCCCCCTTAGAACGACCTGTCATAACTGTGCTACAGATTATGAATTTTCGAAGGATGAACTCCAGGCTATTTTTTCTAATTAAGGCTGTTATAATTTTTCTAACATTTTGATTAGATTTAAAATAATTACAGGTTTTCGCAGGAAATAAGCATTATTCAGAATACTCATTTTAGAGCTCAGCGCTTCAATTTCATAACCGGATGTTATAATTATCGGTATACCAGTTGTCCCACTGATCTCAGCAGCTACTTCTATACCACTCTCTCCACCGGATAATGAAACATCGGCAATAAGTATATCCGGCATTTGCTCCTTTACGCTTGCTTCTGCTTTACTGCCGGTTGATACAAATTTCGAATTTTTGTATCCATATTTCTTTAAATCCATAATTAAGGACATTGCAGTAATTACTTCATCTTCTATAAGGAGTATTTTTGCAGTTTTATCCATTATCAGATCCTTGGAATCTTTGTCTGATTATTAAAAACCAGACGCCATGTAACCCCTTGTTCGTCAGGAGAGGATACAATATCAACACTGCCATGAAGCTGATCTTCTCCAAGAGCAAATACTGTCTGCAAGCCCAGGGTATCACATTTATGAACATCAAATTCGGAAAGGAAACCATTTCCATCATCTGCTACAACAATCTCTACTTTATCACCTTCCAGATTATGGAGACCTATTTTTATTTCTCCTGAATTTATATTTTTAAAAGCATGTTTAAATATATTTGATATTAGTTCATTTAAAATAAGTCCACATGGAATAGCCCGGTCAATATCCACAGAAACCGGATCCAGATCCAGGATCAAATTTATTTTTGAACTAAACAGAGATTCTGAATTTATAAGCAATGACATAAAATCTTCTATATATTCATCAAGTCGCATTACAGATAGATTATCAGATTTGTACAATTTCTCATGAACCAGGGCCATGGATTGGATTCTATTTATCATATCATTAAAATTAGTTGAGACAATCTCATTTTTACTACTATAAGAACGGAGATTAAGCATTGCAATTATTACCTGCATATTGTTCTTTGTTCTGTGATAGAGTTCCTTTAG
>CBDVAD010000219.1:0-6605 GCA_965371875.1 uncultured bacterium | reverse complement strand
GTAGTTAAGAATTGCCCTTCATTATCTTTAATAACCAATACATCATTTTGTCTGGAATAACTGATAAATCCATTATCATCGGATGAAACTCCATATAAGAGATCTTCCATATAGGTAATTTTTCCATTATTATAGAGATACCCGAATTTTCCGTTTAATCTAAAAGACTCAGGAGACTGGTCAGAATTTCTGGCGAATATATCTGCAACCTTTAGATCTTCCACCCACAAAGGGATGTATGTTATCTCCGTAGGCAGGTGCCTTCCAAAAACAAAAAAATAAGTAATGAAAATCAGAATAATAAAGAACCTCTTTATTATTTTCAAATTAAAAGTCTCCTAAATATAGCTAATATATATTGTCTAAGATATTACTTTCGATGAGGCGATTCTTTTTTACGCTGATCCGCATCCATCTTTGCTTTCCAGATATCAATCTTCTTTTTTAACTCTTCGATAGGACCTGCATCCCCTAACATAGCGAGTAGCCGTTTTTGGGCAGAAAGATATTGTATCGCTTTTTTAAAATCATCAATACGAAATGTAGAAAGTTCATATTTTTCCCGATAACGCTTTGCAGAATCAGTTAAAAGTTCCTTTACAAGAGAAAGATGATTTAATCGAATCTCATATCCTTCAACACGGGGATCCATTCCAGCAACAAAAGTTTTTAGATTTATCAGATTTTTAGCAATAGTTCCAAATCTTCCTTCAACCTCAACAAAAGACCATTTCCATCTGGAATTATCTCCGTATCCCTCTTTTACCGATTCTATTGAAAATCCAAGTTTTTTTATCAGATTAAGTCTCTGATTATCATTAAAATCATTTATTTTTTCCAGCTGATCTTCGTATTCAGAAAAAGGGGCATCGATATAATCTGTCACAACCTGTTCAAGATAAATAATTGCCTGATAACATCTCTTACGTGCATCGTTCAGCATCCCTTCGTTTTTTACGCCTAAAAAGGTAAGAGAAAGCTGGTTCATTAATAGATAATAGGAAACCATGTTAAGACTGTCATCTGCAAGAACTAAACGCTTAGATGATGAATCGGCATCATCCTTATTCAAAATACCAAGAACACTTTTTTCTTTGGAAAGAATAGCTTCGATTTGTGTTTTATATTCTTTTATTCGTTCCGTATATTTGCTTCTGGCTGCACTGCTAATCTTACCCACCAAAACTCCCTGGCACTTTTTGCCATTTCCAGTAGACTATCCTTTGGGAATTAGTACCCTTTTACCATTTCCAGGATACTAAACCACAGGAATTGGCTTTTTTGTTATTTCCATTATCGTCACATTCGGGAAATATCATTAATGCCCATATTTCTCCAACAATTCTCTTGCATGATCAAGAGAAGCTGTACCGGAACTATCACCCGAAAGCATTCTGGCAATTTCAGAGACTCTATCAGCATCATCAATACTTTCTATGCCGGTAAAGGTCCTGCCACTAACAACTCTTTTCTTTACCTTAATATGTTTATCGGCATGAACTGCTATTGACGCAAGGTGTGTTATACAAAGAATCTGCCGGTGTTTACCAATTCCAGCCAGATGATCTCCCACTGATAATGCAATTTCACCACCTATCCCTGTATCAATCTCATCAAAAATCAGGGAAAGTACACTATCCGATTCAGCTAAAACTGATTTTATACTCAGCATAACTCTGGAAAGTTCACCCCCTGAAGCTATATCCTTAAGAGGCTTCATAGGTTCCCCTTCATTTGGAGAAATCAGGAATTCCACCTTATCGAGTCCATTCGGGCCGCAGGATGGTTTACCATTATTATTTTCTCTAATTGAAACATCTACTTTAAACATTGCTTTTGGCATACCCATAGGTGTTAAATTGGATTTAATTTCTGACTGAAGTTTTTCTCCAAATTCCGTCCGTTTTTTTGAAATTTCACCGGCATTAGCAAGAACTGTTTTTTCCAGAAGAGAAATTTCCCCCTCCAGAGAAGCTCTGTCATTTTCACTGGCCTCTATAACAATAATTTTATTACCGGCTTCTTCCCTATAGTCCAGGACATCACTGATTGTATTCCCATATTTTTTCTGAAGTCCGTGAATAAGCTGAAGCCTGTCCTCACACTCTTCAAGCCTGCCAGGGGTAAAATCTATAGCATCCTGAAACTGACGTAAAGATTCAAATACATCCTCAATCTCAAAAAAGGCATCATCAAGACGTGAAGCCATAGGTTTAAGATCTTCAAGTGCAAGTGATAAATTATCCATTGCAGACCTTGCTGTTCTTAATACCGAAAGAGCACCTCCACCACTTTCAGAAAGTGAATTTCTGCAGTCGTCAAAATAATCCAGCAGCTTTTCATGCTGCAGGAGAATTGTGCGTTCCTTTGTAAGGGCTTCTTCTTCATCAGGGATCAAGTTCGCTTTCTCTATTTCGCTGCAACTATGAATAAGAAGTTCTCTTTCCCTTATCATTTCACTTTCCATGCTGATCATTGAACTCAATTTTGCCTTCATTTCTGATAGCTGTGTAAAATTACTTCTTAAACTAATAACATCTTCTTCAACCCCGGCATATCGATCAAGAAGCTTCCGTTGGTTTTCAAGACTTAATAATGATTGATGGGAGTGTTGCCCATGCATATCAAAAATAAATGAAGTAAGCTCTTCAAGATCTTTTCTACTTGCAGGAACTGATTGTATAAAGATAGAACCCCGCCCTGTAGGCCTTAAGACTCTTCTTACAATAATACGACCATCTTCAGGCTCTATAAAATGTTTTGAAAGCCAGGAGGCAGCTTCATTATCATCAGGAATTCTTATAACACAGGAAACCTGAGATTCAGAACTCCCTGTTCTGATAGATGATGAATCAGCTTTTGCTCCAAGAATGAGTCCAAGAGCCCCGACGATTATTGATTTACCAGCTCCAGTCTCACCTGAAAGGATATTAAGCCCCGGGTCGAAAGTTACTACAAGATCCTCAATAAGAGCATAATTTTTTATAGAAAGCTCTTCAAGCATTTGCTCCTCCGGACCAATTCAACTTTGATCGTAAAATATCATAAAAATTACGCTTATCAGAGCGTATTAATAGTGCTTTTGTCTGAGATCTCTCAACTATTATTTTATCACCGGATTTAAGAGGATAAGCGTCCTGACCGTCAACAGATAAAATTACATCTGTTCTTTGATCTTCTTCTACAGTGATATAGATCACCTCATTTCCGGAAACAACTATCGGCCTGTTGGAAAGAGTGAAAGGACAAATTGGATTAATTATCAAGGCTTCCATCTCAGGGTCAAGTATAGGACCACCTGCAGATATGCTATAAGCAGTAGACCCCGTTGGAGTTGCAATAATAACCCCATCAGCTCTGTATTTACCAAGATCAGTTTCATTAATCTTAAGATTTAACTTGATAATATTCGAAATACCATTTGAACTAATTACTGCATCGTTCAAACCTTTATGAAAGGCTACACGAATACCATCCCGTTCAACCATAACCTTAATCATTACTCTTCTGGAAAGATTTAACTGTCCATCCTGATATTTAATAAAAGCAGATTTCCATTCCTGCTTTGAAATTTCAGTAATAAATCCAAAATCACCTATATTAACAGCTAAAATAGGGATACTAAGACTTTCAACTATTCTGGAACAGAATAAAACTGTACCATCCCCGCCAAGAGAAAAAACAAGATCTGAACTCTCCAACTTAGGAATTTCAGTTTTTCCTGAATAGGAGAAAACAATTACTTCTATACCTAAACTGTCCATGTAGGTGCTTATCTCATCAATGAGAAGGGAGGCACCCTCTTTCTGGAGATTGGCAACTATCATCACTGTTGATATATTTCGAATCATATTTCACCTTTTTTTATCATGGCTTTTTATTATGACCTTTTTTCATGGGAGGGTAGAGAGTAATCTGGCAATTATTTCAGTATTACGACTACCCAGGCCTGGATATAAAGGAAAAACAACTGTTCTTAAAAGAAGAGATCTGGCATTGGGACATTTTTTGGAGTCGGAAGGTTCCAGAGCCAAAGATGAATCAGAAAAAGCCAGCTCTACCATAACGCCGTTTTTTCTTGCATATCGACTAACCTCTTTCAAAGGAGTATTCAGGACAACATGAAAGGAAGGATAGTTACGCATCTGTTCTTCTGGTGAATAGAAAGCCTTATGATTACCTTTAAGAATGGAAGCTTCATATATTTTTCCAATATCTCTTCTTCTTTCAAGAAAATGTTCAATGGAATCAAGTTGAATCAACCCCATAGCAGCATGCATATTGAGAAGATGGGCAGTTACAGGTAGATCTGATAGAATATTACGAAGAACCGAAAGGTTCTTCTTGTCTCCGGCGAGGATCGCCGTACCTTCACCTGAGGTGATGATATCCGGCATCTCCATCTTGAGAATAATTATATTCGGAACCCAATCCCTTTTCTCATCATCAAGATGACAGCCAATAGTTGTCGTAATATCCTCAATGACAGGGATATCTGTATCAGCAAGAAAACTATAATCAGGACTAATACCATTTGGAGAATAAAGAATAAGTGCATCAATATCAGAATTCAGAAGTTTTTCAATTTCCTCATTGCTAATACATCCACTGGCCAGATCAACATCAGCATATACAATAGTAATTCCCCGTTTCTCCAATTCCCTCAAATAAGAGGAGGGAGAAAGAGGTGAAATTAAAACACTGCTTTCTGGCCCTAACTCCAGGGAATCCAGAGCAATAGATATGGCTGTAGAATAATCTCTTAAAAGAGCACCACCCTCAAGACGAAGAAACTTTGAAATTTCTTTAAGAAACTCACTATTATCATTTTTAGAGTCTATATAATCAGAGACAAGAGTTGAAAGTAATGCATCCATCTCTTTTCGTTTAATTGATGGTTTATATATTGGAATCATCTATCTAGCTACTTAATTGCCCAAGCTGTTGAAGTTCCCTTGGATCAAACAGTCTTTCAATATCAAGAAGGATTAAATAACCTTCATCCCTTGTAAAAACACCCTGTATATATTCAGCTCCTATACCGGACAGCATCTGAGGCGGAAGCTGCATCGTATCCAGATCGACAGTAATAACTCTGGATATTTTATCAATTATTACACCAATTTTCATTCCGCTTATTTTTATTATAATAAACCCGGAAAGCAGCATATCTTCTTCACTGAGCTCCGGTCGACGAATCTGAAAACGCTTATGAAGATTTATAATTGGAATTATTTCGCCTCTAAGATTAAAAATACCATCAACATAGTTCGGAGCATTAGGAATGGCACGGGTTTCCTCAACTCTGACAATACCATCAACAATCATAATATCAATACCGTAGCTCTCTGCACCCAGCTGAAATGTAACCAACTGTAATTTGCTGTCATTTCCTTCTGCCATTTTCCCTCCAAAAACTAATTCATACTAAGAATAATCAAGATAGGACTATTTTACAAGTGATTTTAATGAACGATAAACACAGGAAGAGTACTTTTTCTGATTATATGTATCGTAACACTGCCAAGAAGGTATTCGGTTAGTTTATGCTTGCCATGAGAACCCAGAATAACAGTTTCTATGGAATTTGTATCCATTAACTCAAGGGCCTTACCAGCTGCATGACCATTACAATGTTCAAAAACAACATCCACACCTTTATCCTTCAGAATCTCTAAATTTTCTGCCATATTTGCCTTTATTTCATCAAAATGTCCAGTTATAAGCACTATCAATTTACTATTGGATAAACATAAGTTATCAATATAATAATTTAAAGCATTTTCTGACGAACTGCTTCCCTCGTGAACAATAAGAGTCCTGCTTAATCCTGCATCTTTCCCCGGGCAGATGAGAACAGGAACCGCGGCCCTGCGGATAAGATCCTCTGATGTAGAACCTATGAGCTCTCTTTTAAAAGCGGAATTTTCCCCTCTCTGACCCAGTACAAGTAAATCGGCCTCTTTCGAAAGCTTCAACAGAATTTCAGAAGGCTCACCTTCAAGAACTGAACCTTTCTGAGAAATATTAGACCCCAGATTAATATCATCACAGATTTTTATACACTTGGCTGCAAAAATTTTGTTATCCTTGTTCAACTTTTCATAAAAGTCTTTCAATTCCTGATCAACAGGAATGTATAATCTTTCATATGCCACGTCATATGCCGCACCGGAGTAAATAAACGGAATCTGCGTCTTTCTTTCATCTACAACAAAAACAGCTTCAATTTCTATCTTCTCATCCGGGAAAAAGGCTGCCACACAATTATAAGAATTAAAGCTCTCTTTTGAACCATCTATACCAACGATAATCTTTTTCATCAGAATACCTCCGATTAGTCAGTGATCAGTTAACAGTTATCAGTGAGCAGAATCTGATAACTGTTAACTGATCACTGTAAACTGTATAGTCCTCTAATATAAATGTAGTACGATTAGAGGCAATTAGCAAGAAATTCTTATTTAAGGATTCATTTATGTTTTATTGGAACAGGATGTGTTTCAGTGTAAGGGCAAAAGATTTTTTGCCCCTACGATGTGGCCGACGGCATCGGCATGAAACATTTTTAACGGTTTGTTGATTACGAAGCGTGATTAATAAAA
>CBDVAD010000218.1:0-6608 GCA_965371875.1 uncultured bacterium | reverse complement strand
TAACAATACCCGGAGAGATAAGTGTATAAAATACTGATAGTTGATGATGAGGAATTGGAACGAAATGCTTTAAGAGCAATAATAAACAAAGGTATAGATTCAATAATTGAAATAGAGGAAGCCGTTAATGGAAGAGAAGCTATAGTAAAATCAAAATCATTTAATCCTGATATTATTTTTCTTGATATCAAGATGCCCGGTATAAATGGAATTGAAGCTGCAAGAATAATTAAAGAAGCAGATCCGGCTGTATCATTGATTTTCCTAACTGCCTTCAATCAGTTTGACTATGCCCAGGAGGCGATCCAGATTGGTGTAGATGATTTTGTTATAAAACCATCTACAGAAAATCGTGTCCTCGAAGTAATTACAAAACTTATTACAAAAATAGATAATAGAAAATCAGATTTGGACCTAAAGGAAAATAACAAATTAAAATTGAGCAGAGCAACAGGATATCTTGAAAATGAGTTTATCTATAATCTATCAGTACGGGGAATTACAGAAGGAAAGTTTGAAAGCTATCTGTCAATTCTTGATATAGATTTCTATTCGGCCAGAGCAGGGATTGTCAAACTCCTGTTTGACACCTATCCTATACATGTTGACTCCAGCTATCAAAAGCAGGTACTCAAAAAAAGATGTGCCTTTATACTAAAATCCAGCCTGAAAAAAAAAGGTATTATTACTTTTTTTAACATTGATCTATCCAATGTTTACTTTCTTTTATGTTTGAATCAGGAGGAAAATAATAACCTTGAAACCCAATATATTCCTGCTTTGATTTCAGAACTAATAAGTGAAATTAAAAAAACTATTAACATAGAAATTATTATCGGTATTGGATCCTTTTTTACAGACCCCACGAAAGCTCTGTCTTCTTTTCTATCTGCAAAAAATAATCTGGGAAGGGCGCCTGAAAATGAGAAGAATTTACTCCCTAAGAAGGAAGAAGAAATAGATCTATTTCCGATAACTCTTGAAATAGGAATGGAGCAGGCAATATTAAATGGAAATCGGAATGATGTAATAGAGATATTTCAGCAGATAAATGAGTGGTTTGAATCATCCATCTTAAGTTTTGAGGAAAAGAAAAAAAGTCTGCTCGAGCTGGTTACTGTCCTTAAGCATGCAGCTGCATATCAATTTCCCAATGGTAAATGTTTAATTGATGATAATGAAATAAGGGAATCTACAGGAGCAGTTATTCTTTTGTCTTCAATCAATATTTTTCTAAATGACCTTCTTGAACAAATTCATAAAATCCAGGAAATTGAAAACAACCCTGCTATAGAAAAAGCCTGCAAGTTCATTGATACAAACTATAAAAATGATATTACCCTGGAAGAGACTGCGTCACATTGCGGGCTATCAAGTTTTTACTTCAGTAAATTGTTTAAAAAGAGAAAAAAGTTAACTTTTATTGACTACCTGACAAACCGGCGTATTGAAGAAGCTGATAAACTCCTGTTAGAGACTAACCTGTCCATCAAGGAGATCAGCAGGGAAGTTGGATATAACGATCCAAATTATTTTACCAGGGTGTTTAAACGGGTACATTCCTCTTCTCCTACCTCATTTCGCAGCAATAAAATGCTAAGACAGCAATAATTTATAGTTTATATAACTATCTTGCTCAAATTAAAAAAATCTAAGCAAAAATATGCAGGATAAAACAATATATAACAGGGCGGGATTTCATCTTCTGATTTATAATGAATTAATCAAAATCATATTTTTAGGAGAAAAAAATGAAAAGAGGTATTGTCGTACTATTGCTTGTTCTTTTAACAGCTGGATTTTCATGGGCTGCTGGAAGTGCAGAGAAGGAAGTAAGCAGCGAACCTATTGTTCTGCGACTTGCAGAGACACATGGAGCCGATTATCCTACAACACAGGGAGATTATGAATTTGCCCGACTTGTAGAAGAAAGATCAAACGGAAGAATCAAGATTGAAGTATATCCGGGTTCACAGCTTGGTGAAGAAAGAGCAGTTATTGAACAGGTACAGTTTGGTGCAATTGATTTTACACGAGTAAGTATTTCACCTCTCGCAGCTTTTGCACCCGATTTTAATGCTCTTCAGATGCCGTATCTATACAGAAGTCCCGAGCATATGTGGGAAGTATTAAATAGTCCAATCGGGGATGAGTTTCTGGATAGCCTTGAACCTTCAGGATTTGTTGGACTCTCATGGTTTGACTCCGGAGCAAGAAGTTTTTACAATTCTGTTCGCCCTATTAAAACAGTTGCAGACCTTGCAGGACTTAAAATCAGAGTTCAGGAAAGCGCTTTAATGGTAGGCCTTGTTGAAGCCCTGGGCGCTGTTGCAACACCAATGCCTTTTGGTGAAGTATACTCAGCAATCCAGACAGGTGTTATTGATGGTGCAGAGAATAACTGGCCAAGTTACTATTCAACCAGTCACTATGAAGTAGCCGGTTTTTATACACTTGATGAACACACAAGAGTTCCTGAAATTACAATTGCAAGTAAAATAAGTATGGATAAGCTTTCTGCAGAAGACCAGAAACTTATCAAACAGGCTGCAAAAGACAGCATGGCTTTTCAGATCAAAGCATGGGCAGCTTATGAAAAAGTTGCTGAAGATGCAGTAATAGCAAATGGAAATGAACTCTATCGTCTCCCGGATAATGCGGAGTTTCAGGCAGCAATGCAGCCTCTGTATGATGCCCTTTCTGCTGATCTACAGGCAGTTGTAGCAAAAGTCAGAGCTGTAGGTAAATAAATCTTAAAAAAACTAATATTTGTCTTGGGGACTGCGACTGTAAGCAGTTCTCAAGTTTTTTTTTTGGTTGTTCCATAATATTAATTTTGCCGAAATTCTATGTTATAATGTTGCAGGACATCATGAATTTATCATCCTTAAAGCAGAGAGTTAAATATGAAGAATATTAAAGAGAAGATTTCACAGGTTATGAATGGGATCCATCTTGGGGCCATCTATTTTGCAATGGTGCTGTTGGTTGGCATGGCAATTGTAATAATTATCAATGTTTTTATGCGTTATGTTCTCAATTCGGGTCTGCGCTGGGGTGAGGAAGTAGCAAAACTTCTTATGGTCTGGTTTACATTTATAGCTATGGCTGTTGGAGTAAAACAGGGACTGCATATAAGTCTGCACTTACTGCCGAAAAATCTCCCTGTCCGATTGGAAAAATTTCTGGTTTTTCTAAAAGATATTATTACATTTATAATTGCTTCAGTCTTTTTTATATACGGAATAAAACTGGTTCAGTTCACCAGCAGATCCATAATGCCTGCTACAGAATGGCCCAGTTCTATTTTATACCTGATACTCCCTATCTCAGCAGTCTTAATCGCTTCTGAGGCTCTTATGGATATTTTCGGGATTGAAGACAATCCTGAAATAATAGAAGCAATTTTTAATAAAGGAGATGACTAATGGGCAACCTAAACTTTGCATCTACGATACTTCTGGGACTGTTTGGCATTCTACTAATTCTTAGAATTCCCATTACCTTTACCCTTGCAATCTCTTCTATCATCACTGCCTTTTATCTTGATATCCCTTTATTAGCTATAGTTCAAAGAATGGTACAGGGAGTCAACTCATTTTCCCTTCTTGCTATTCCTTTCTTTATTCTTGCCGGAGAAATTATGAGTCAAGGGGGGATATCCCGAAGACTTATAGAGTTTTCAAATATCCTTGTAGGAAGGGTTCGTGGAGGGTTGGCACAGGTAAATGTTCTTGCAAGCATGTTCTTTGGAGGTATTTCAGGCTCTGCTGTAGCCGATGTATCATCCATAGGAACCATGATGATCCCCATGATGAAAAAAAAGGGATACGATGCCGATTTTTCGGTGGGTATTACAGTTACAAGTGCTTGTCAGGGCGTTATTATTCCTCCCAGTCATAATATGATTATTTATGCCATGGCAGCTGGAGGTGTGTCTGTTGGAAGACTCTTTCTTGGCGGATTCATTCCGGGAGTGTTGCTTGGTGTATCTCTAATGATTATCAGTTTCATTATCGCAACAAAGCGTAACTATCCCAAGGAACAAAGATACAGTTTGAAAGAATCTTTCCGGATTACAAAGGACGCGGTTCTGGGACTTTTTACAGCAGTTATTATTATTGGAGGAGTAATTTCCGGTGTTTTTACTGCAACTGAATCTGCAGCAATTGCCTGCCTGTATGCATTCATTATTACTTTTTTTGTGTATCGGGAAATCCCCCTGGGTAGATTTATAGGGATTCTCTATTCATCCCTTAAAACCCTGGCAATGGTAATGAGCCTTATTGCTGCTGCAAGCGCTTTTGGATGGCTCCTTGCTTATCTTAAAATTCCTGCAGCTGCAACTTCTGCTCTTTTAACAATCAGCGAAAACAGAGTTATCCTATTACTTCTTATCAACCTTCTATTAATTGGACTGGGAACAATTATGGATATGGCTCCTCTGATTTTAATTACAACACCAATACTGTACCCTGTTGTTGTAACTACTTTAGGTATGAGTCCTATTCAGTTTGGTGTAATGTTAATATTAAATCTGGGAATTGGTTTAACCACACCACCTGTTGGTTCTGCCCTCTTTGTAGGCTGTGCTATTGGAGGTATTTCTATTGAGAAGGCAACAAAAGGGATGCTGCCCTTATATTTCATGATGATAATTGTACTTCTTATGGTTACATTTATTCCCGGCCTGGTTATGTTTATACCAAATCTTGTCATGGGATCCTGAGTATAGGAGCTGTTTATGAAAGAAATAAAATGGGGTCTTATAGGCTGTGGAGATATCGCACAAAAAAGAGTGGCCCCCGGCATCATAAATGCAGATAATTCAAGACTGGTTACTGTTAATCGTTCGAATTTTTCCAAAGCAGAAAGCTTCGCCAAAGAATTCGGCGCGGAAAAATGGACTAAAGACTGGAAGGAACTTATACAGGACAAGGACATTAATGCAGTCTACATAGCAACTCCCGTCTATCTTCATGCCCGGCAGACTATCGCGGCAGCCGAAGCAGGTAAGCATGTGCTCTGTGAAAAATCCATGGCCTTAAACACGTCGGATGCAGACAAAATGATCGATGCCTGCAGGGCCAACAATGTTAAACTCGGTATTGCCTACTACAGGAATCTTTATCCGGGAATTCACAGAATAAAAGAGATTATTGCCTCGGTCGAAATAGGAAAAGTTGTCCATATTCAGAGCAATAATTTTGAAAACTTCGACCGCCAGCCCGGGGAGCCGAGGTTCTGGCTCCTTGAAAAGGAAAAATCAGGCGGCGGTCCTATGATGGACATGGGATGTCACAGGATCGAGGTTTTTGTAAATATTGCGGGACCGGTACAGCAGATTACAGGCTTTAACGACAACATTGCTTTTAAAAGAGATGTCGAAGACTCATCAATTGCTCATTTCCGGTTTGAAAACGGAGCTACAGGTCTGCTGACATCCTCCCATGCAGCCGGAGAGCCCCAGGACACTCTGGATGTTTTTGGCACTGAAGGTTCAATCCATGTACCGGTTCTGAATGGCGGGACTATAACAGTTGTTACCAGTACAGGAACAAGAACAGAAAAACATCCTAATCCGCCTAATGTTCATCAACCCCTGATTGAAGATTTTATTACAGCTGTTCTTACTGACAGGGAGCCGGCTGTTACCGGTGAGAGGGGAAGAGAGATAACAAGACTTCTGGATAAGATATACGGTAGATAACTTTCCTGCTCTATTCTTCGCCTGCATATCTTGATTATAGGCCGCAAAGATTACCGGATTACTTAAGTGATCTTCTTTTTATCTTTCATTATTGTCATTCAAATCAAGGCAGACCTCTGAAAGTTTTTTTTATAATGCGCCATTCGCCATTCTTTTTTGCTAACTGAAAAGTGTCTTCCATCCCCCATTGGTCATTCTGATCCATTTTACTAAGGACAATATATATAGGCTCACCCGGTTCGCTTTCAAAATCTCTTTGCGGCTCTGAAAATATTAAGCGCGCAAAGTCACCAAATTCGTCGAAGGCTTTCTGCTGGAAAGCTCTGACACCGTCAATTCCATGAATAATTTCCTCAGGATTGTCACCCCATTTTGTGGAAAAATAGATCTCGGGCCAGAAAGTCTCAACCAGAGATTCGATGTCTTCTTCCATGATAGCCTTTATCCACTTGTTCACGACAGCATCGATAGCTGCTTTGTCTTCCATGGTAATACCCTTTGGGGCGGTTGCGCAGGTGAATAATAGTAGTGTGACAAGACCAACCATTATGATTTTTTTCATCGTTTTCTCCTTCCAGTATAAAATACTCTCCATTATAGAAAATTACTGCAGCATGTTTTTCACAGCTTCATTGCACATATCAAAATAGTCATCCTCAGTTTCGGCTGTAGCTACACTCGAAGCCAAAATCTCCCCGGTCTCAACCGAGATGAGCTTAATATTCAGGTAGTGCTTTGACCCGACTTTATAGAGGGATCCTATGGAGATTACATCTGCACCTGCCAGCTTGCCAATCTCAATAGCTGTGCTCTGGTCGGTAATGCCATCCTGCTGAAATTTATATTCTTCCAGGATTTTTGATACATCCTGTCTTTCCATCATCATTCCAAGTCCTGT
>CBDVAD010000217.1:0-6659 GCA_965371875.1 uncultured bacterium | reverse complement strand
TATTCCCGATCTGACAATTTATTATGCGAAAATAAAATACTCATCTTGATGGCACTTCAAGATTTTCTCTCAATTGTTGGAAACGGCAAGTACTTTTACCCCGTACTGACAATAAATTACAGCAACGTAAGTTAAATTCATTTGTTAGAGAATACAATGAAGTAAGACCTCATGCAGCATTAAATATGAGAACACTTGCATCTGTTCATACCTATTCTCAAATAAAATATCCTGACAAGGTTTCTGAATGGATTTATCCCAAAGAGACCTATGTCAGATATGTAACAATAACAGGAGGAATTAAAATTGGTAAAAAAAACATATTATATCTATCTACAGTTTTGGGAAGTAAAGATGTTGGACTGGAAGAAATAGGAAATAAAATTTACAGAGTGTATTTTAGAGAATTCTTTTTGGGATATGCAGACCTCAGAGAATTCAAAATGTATGATATAATGACATATAAGAATGAATTAAGAGTGTAAAGGATGTCCTTGGATAAATGTAAGCGATGTCTTGGTATGTACATACTACATAAAAAAAGAGATTATCTAATAAAAGATAATCTCTTGTCCCAAAAGGGTTTAAACCTGCCCGGAAGAGGACTCGAACCTCCACACACTTACATGCACTAGTCCCTGAAACTAGCGTGTCTACCAATTTCACCATCCGGGCGACACTTGAAGTATACTAAAGAACTGTAGAACCGTTGTCAAGCAAGCTGAAATGATTTCAATGATTCAGTTATGTAATTTTAATGGAAATAAAACAGAATTGATTATTAGGCAATGAAGACTAACTGGATATCCCATACGTTATTCGCGGTTCCAGGGGGTAGCGCAAAAACCGCCAGCATGACCCGGCGATAGCCGGAAAAGGCATGCTGATAAGCGGGTTTGTAGCGAGGGGGTCACCCCCTTCCAACCCCCTATTAATAGACAAAAAAAGACCCCGGATAAAACACCGGAGCCGAAATACTGGTTAAGAAGAGATGACCCTAATAATCGTCATCATCATATTTATTTTTTCTGTTGTCTTTAATTGTTTTCAGAGCCTTTCCTACAAGACTATCCAATTGTGGTTTAAAAAAATAACCTATTGCTATACCTATTATTATCCAAAAAAACATTACTCATCCTCCTTAACTATCTCTACCTTAATGCCCTCTTTTGTCTCAATGATATCATTTGCCGGTATTACTACCTTGAGTATACCATTTTTAAAGACTGCTTTCACCTTTTTCTGATCAAATTTGCTCTCGGGAACAAAAAATTTCTGTTCCGGAACGTCCTTAAATTTAAGGCGGCGTTTAAAATATTTAACACCTTCGCCATGATCCACAACCGGAGATTTTGCAGAAAATACAAGGTAATCGCCCTTGAACTCCACTGTAAGATCTTTCTCATTAAACCCGGCAAGGGCGAATTCAAATATCAGGCTTTTCTCGTCTGTAACAAAAATATTTACCGGCGGGTAGGAATAATTAGGGTAGTAATCCACGTAGTCACTTCCACCATGATGCATACCCTCTTTAAATGCATCTCCGAAACCCTTTGTAGCTTCGAAAATCTCGTCCATAATCTGACCAAGATCGATAACCATCTTGTCTCTCATAAAACACCTCTCTGGTTGCATGGCCGAGCAGTAAGCGAAGCGCACGACCAGGCAAATGCGTGTAGTTAAGCCCCTTATACAAGGCGGCTTCAATTGAGTCCCTTTCGGCGACTCTCTTCTAATAATATATGCAAATACTATGCCAATTACAAATAAATACTTGCTTAATTTTAATTTCTTATAGTACAAGTAATTAACTAAACCTAATGCAGATTCTAAAGCATTTGACTAAACTTCATATAGTTTTTAGGGAGCAAAATGACACAGTTCTTATTTATGCCTTGAAATTTGTGTCATATTTACAGGAGCACGTCGACTAAACATGGTTAATCTGCTACTATTCGTAAACTTTATACAATATTTTTTCTCTAAGAAGGGTTTATGAGTCTTAAAATTCTGGCAATTGGTGAAATAGTAGGAAAACCAGGAATTTTCTGCATTAAGAAAGGTCTAAAAAAAATAAAAGAAGAGTTTAAGATTGATTTTGTTATTGCAAATGGAGAAGGTGCTACCGGGGGATTTGGAATAGGAAAAAATCATTCAATTCAACTTCATAAACTTGGAATTGATGTTATTACTTCCGGAGAAAAAATCTTCTTTAAAAAGGATATGGTGGGGCACATTTCAAACAGTTCCTATATTCTAAGACCTGCAAATTACCCACCGGGAACACCAGGCCGGGGATGGCGGGTATATCAGGCCGGGGATAAAAATATAGCTGTTATTTCACTATTGGGACAGTCAGGTTTCAGCAGAATTCACTTAAGTAATCCTTTCACCTTTATTCCGGATATTATAAAGAGATTAAAAGAAGAAGCTGATGTAATTATTCTGGATTTCCATGCAGCGACAACAGCAGAAAAGTACTCCATGTTTTTTCATGTTGACGGAGCTCTTACTGCAGTGATCGGCAGTCATTCAAAAGCTCTTACATCGGATGCAGTTGTTTT
The DNA here is from genome assembly GCA_965371875.1 of uncultured bacterium. Classification (GTDB taxonomy): domain Bacteria; phylum Spirochaetota; class Spirochaetia; order B11-G9; family B11-G9; genus JAJRQE01. The sequence continues at coordinate 4,095 of CBDVAD010000217.1, read as the reverse complement.
CCCAAAGGGAACGGGTATAATAGGTGATACCGGAAGAACAGGAAGTTCAACAGGTGTTGGAGGACTTGCACCGGACATAGAAATAGGAAAATTCCTGACCCAAATTCCTGAACGTTCCAAAGAATGGTGGAACGACCTGGAAATTCAGGGTGCAATTATTGAGATTAATGACGAAGGAAAAACAGAAAGTATAAAAGAGATTAGATATCCTGTAGAAGGGGCTCCTGATGATGGAACAAGGTAAAATTACTGACATAAACGGAGGAGAAATAATTCTTTCCTGCTCCTCTTTAAGCGGGGGATGTAAAAGCTGTAGTGGCAATTCTTTTTGTTCTACAAACGGAAAGGTATTCAGCGCTTTAAATGATAAAGAAATAGATTTAAAATCCGGAGACACTGTAGAGATATATCTGCCGCCGGGACGGACGATTTTTGCCGGCTTTATGGTTCTGATTTTTCCCCTGCTGTCATTTATACTTTTCTTCATTGCAGGATCAAGGATTTTTAATGGTAGTGAAGGCTTCGGTGTACTCTCCGGAATACTGGGACTTTCCGCCGGATTTTGGATTACCTATTTATATAATAAAGTCAGTAAGCAGAAAAATACACCTCAGATTACACGTATAATCAGTGGACAGTGAACAGTTAGCAGTTAGCAGTTAGCAGTTAGCAGTTAGCAGTTAGCAGTTAGCAGTTAGCAGTTTGTATCAGGGACACATATCACAGTCAACTAATCCGATACTGTTCTCTCTTCTTTTCTGATCACTGATCACTGATTACTGATCACTGTTCACTGTTCACTGTTTACTGTTCACTGTTTACTGTTCACTGATCACTGTTCACTGTTCACTGTTTACTGTCAATTCCTATCTTTTCTCCCTGACCAGCTTATTAAGTGTTGCTGCCATATCTTCCATTGATACTACATGATCAATAAATCCTCTCTCTGCGGCAACTTTAGGCATACCGTAGACAACAGAGGAGTCCTCATCCTGTCCCACAGTTACTCCGCCCCTGGCAAAGATTGTCCCGATCTCGGTAGCTCCATCTCTTCCCATTCCGGTCATAATAACTGCAAGAGCATTGCCCCCATAGTGTTTGGCAACAGAAGAAAACAGGACATCTGCTGAAGGCCTATGCCCATTCATCAAATCTGCAGTTGAAGTACGGACAACTGCTGCGAGTTTTTTTCTCTCTACTTCAATATGGAAATTACCGGGAGCAATAAATATTCTTCCTGGAGAAAGAACATCTCCATCTACAACTTCTTTAACATCCAGGGGACATATCCGATCCAGACTTTTTGCAAACTCAGTGGTAAAGCCTGCAGGCATGTGCTGAACAATTAAAATTGGAACAGGAAAATCAGGAGCGATATCCGCCAGTACATGTCTTAATGCATTTGGACCTCCTGTTGATATTCCAATTACTACAATTTCAATATCTCCACCCTTTTCACGGGGTATTGCAGAAATTACATGCGCTTTTTTTACTTCCCCCGTACCGGTTGTTGTTTTATCTTCAGATTTTAGAGCTGTCTTCTCAGAGACAGAACTCTTTCCGGCTGCTATATATTTCTTCCCATAAGCCAGAAGAGTAGCAACAACCCTGTCCCTTACAACATGTATATCCTCAGAAACTGATCCGGATGGTTTTAGAATAAAATCAGAGGCTCCAAGGGAAAGAGCATCCATAGTTACCCTTGCACCTCTGACTGCAATAGATGAAAGTATAACAACAGGTATATCAATTTTCAGTCTTTTTCTTTCTTTCAGAAACTCAATACCATTCATTTCAGGCATCTCCAGATCCAAAAGAATTATATCGGGTTTAATACGCGGGAGTTTGTCCAGAAGAAATTTCCCATTCATAGCCTTTCCGGCAAGAACAAGGCCTTCAGCCTCATCAACAATACGGCCAATAAGGTTCCGCATCAAAGCTGAATCATCACATATCATTACAGAAACATCTTTCACAGGTTTATCCTAATTAGAAAATTTTCGATACATTGTAGCATAATCAGTCTTAAGGAATTCAAATTTAGTATCCATTCCAAATAATGATTCCGAATGACCGATAAAGAGGTATGCATGATTATTCATAGACTGATAGAACTTATTGATAACATTATTCTGAGCAGCTTCATCAAAATAGATAATTACATTCCTGCAGAAAATCATATCAAGATTTCTTTGTCCACTGTCAGATTTTAAATTATGGTAATCGAACTTAACACTATTTCTAATATCTTCCCGAACAAGATAACCATTTGGTTTCTTCTCAAAATAACGCTGCAGATATTTTTCAGAAACTCCGTTAACTTTCTGTTCTGAATAAAACCCCTCTTTTGCTGTCATCAGACATTTCAAACTTAGATCGGAAGCTGTAATATCATAGGTAAACCCCGGAGGCAGAATATCTTTGAGAACAATCGCAAGAGAATAAGGCTCTTCCCCGGCAGAACATCCTGCGCTCCAGATTCTTATAGTATTTTCACCAATTGATCTTTTATGTTTAACAAGTTCCGGAATGACATAATGTTCAAATGCCTGAAAATGAGCTGTGTTTCTAAAAAATCTGGTTAGATTAGTAGTGACAGTATCCAGAAGAGTCTTCATCTCCCCTTCGTCAGTTGTTATCTGCCTGTAGTATTCCTCAACATCTGAAATCCCCGATTTGCGCAATCTCTCCTTCAATCTACTCTCAAGAATAGTTCTGTTTGAAGAGGAAAAATGGATTCCACTGGCATTATATATGTAGTCTCTAAACTTACTGAACTGTGCTTCAGTTAAAAAGTGCTCAATCGGCATTAACTTCCATCCTATGCTAAAAGTGTATTTCTTTGGGGTTTACCTGTCAATAGGAGTAATTTTCATTTTAACCTCAGTGTAAAATTTAAACAATCATAATTTATAAAAGTCATGAAATGTGTATATATTGTGTTATATTCTTTTTCATAATGAAAGAAAAAATGATTAAGTTTACAATTAAAGGGATAGCATTGGATGAAGAGACCCAGATGCCAATTGTTATTCTTCAAAGTTCAGAAACATCCAGGATTATACCTTTATGGATAGGTCCATTTGAAGCCAGTGCTATAATAATTGAGATCGAAGGAGTAAGGCCTCCAAGACCTTTGACCCATGATCTTCTTTCAGAGTTTTTTTTAAAACATCATTACAAACTTAGATATGTTTATATATATGACCTGATCAACGACAGTCATATAGCAAAAATAGTGTATAAAAAAGGATTCAAGACATTTTCTCTTGAGATAAGACCCAGTGACGGTATGGCACTTGCTCTGAGATTAAATGCACCAATCTACGCTTCACAAAAAGTAGCAGGAGCTGCATATTCAGATCCTAAACTTCTGGATAAAGCAGGAGACTATCAGTCAGAGATGCTCTATTTTAATCATGAAGTTGCTGACACTCATATAATGTAGAACATCATTTTTAATATTCCTATCTACAAAGATGAAGAAATAGTCTAATATCTTTTTATGGTGAAATCATTTGAAATAAATAATCACAAAGGAAGACAGACAACAGCCTACTATCTGTCCTTCTTCAGTTTCGGAATTATTGCGGCTTCTCTGGGTCCTTCACTACCCTTTCTTGCGGATCATGCCGGAGCATCCATCAGTGAAGCCAGTGTTCTGTTTATTGCCGGTGCCCTGGGTTTTTTCCTGGGTTCAAATCTGGCAGGCCAGTTATACGATAGAATTAAAGGGAATCCTGTTGTTGCTGCAGCATTGGGACTCACCGGAACTGCATTCCTGTTTATTCCTACAGCAAATAATCTTATACACATCTTCATGCTTTTAATTTTAAACGGTATAGGAGCAGGTCTTGTTGTTGTCGGAAGTAATACTCTTCTGGTTTGGGTACGGTCTGACAATCTTGCTCCATGGATGAACGGATTACATCTGCTGAACGGTGTGGGCGCATTTATTTCTCCACTTATTATGACCCTCTCAATTTCATTAACAAATGATATAATTTATTATTACAGATTTAATGCTGTGATATTTTTTCTGGCTGCTCTGTTTGTTCTTACAACACCCAGTCCCGGGATTAGAAAAAAACAGAG
>CBDVAD010000216.1:0-6665 GCA_965371875.1 uncultured bacterium | reverse complement strand
CCCGGCAGGGAAACCCATGACCCGGCAGAACATATGAAGAAAAAAATGTATCCGGAGGGCCCGTAATGTTTAAATTTGAGGATGACAGATCCAAATATCCGGAAAAAAATCCGGATGGAACAAATAAAATTGACCTCGAGAGCGGTCGGTTTACTAAAATATGGCAGGGACCAATTCATCCCGGTATGACCGGAAATATGTCACTGGAGTTAATTATTCAGGGTGACGAAGTAATGGAATGCAAGACCCATGTGGGTTATCTCCACAGAGGTTTTGAAAAACTAATGGAAAGACGCCGGTTTATTCAGTGTTTTCCAATTTGTGTACGTATAGCTGTACCGGAACCTGATTTTAATGAGTACTGCTTTGCAGCTACTATAGAGGAACTTGCAGGTATTCAGGTGCCGGATGCTGCAGAATGGATGAGAACACTTCTGCTGGAGATGTCCAGGCTTCAGTCCTATCTTGCATGGATCGGCGGACAGTCAAGTGCCTTTGGTATGGGCCTTATAAGCCAATGGACAACATGGGCAAGAGATCTTGTACTTGACCGCTTTGAGGAAATATCAGGTGGTAGAGTCTATCATATGCACATGCTGCCTGGCGGAGTAAGGTCTCTTCTCCCCTATGGATTCGAAGGCAGGATGAAGGACACTCTGGAAAAAATCAGTCAGGTAATGGTTGATGTAGAGAGAGTGATGTTTAATAACTCTGTATTTAAAACCAGGGCAGTAGGTTTAGGTTATATTGACCCTTTATGGGTTGAGGAGTATGGAATAACCGGACCTAATGCAAGAGGTGCTGGTATTCCAAAAGATGTTAGAAAGGATTATCCCTATTTAAAGTATGCTGATCTTGATTTTGAGGCTGCTGTAGGTACTGATTCAGATGTTTTTACCAGAGCAGATGTCAGACGAAGGGATATTTTAACTACAATAGATTTAATAGGGCAGATTGTCGAAAGAATCCCTAAAAGCGGGGAGTTTATGGCTGAAGTTCCTAATGTACTTCACTGGAAGATACCAAAAGGGCAAACATATATCCGGTCTGAATGTACCCGTGGTGAGTATGGTTACTATACTGTTACTGATGGTAGTGGTTATCCACGAAGAATAAATGTACGCGGCCCTTCTTATACACATGCAATTGCATTGATGGAAAGAATGGCAATAAACCTTAACATTGCGGATACAGCAGGAGTAATGTCATCACTCCATACTTATCCACCAGAAGTAGAGAGGTAAATATGAGTTTTAAAGATGTTTTAATGCCCTTTACGGCCTGGAAGTATCTCTTCAAAGAGCCGGTAAATATTCAAAAACCGGATGAGGTGCTGGGTGCTCCCAGGTACAGAGGATTTCATAAAAATCAGGTAGATGTATGTATTGGTTGTGGTACCTGTGAAACGATTTGCCAGAACGCAGCTATAGATATGATGCCTGTAGATGGTATTGAGACCAAAGATGGTGATTCCGGTTTACGCCCGCTTATCGATTACGGACGATGCTGCTGGTGTGCACTTTGTGTAGATATTTGCACAACAGGCTCTCTTACCCTTTCGAATTCCTTTAAATGGAACGGTACAGATGGTGATGATTTTAGATTTATCCCCGGTGTAGATAAGAAATATTGGGACGACGAAAACCTTGGGTATGTTAAAGCAGATGGGTATGACCTTAATCCTGCAGAACGTATAGAAATGGGTGAGCTGCATCCTGGCGACAGAGATAAATCTTTTGTAGAGATGATCACAGGATATTCCAAAGAACAGGCTCAGAAAGAAGCGGACAGATGTGTAGAATGCGGCATTTGTACTGCAACATGTCCTGCTCATATGGGAATCCCGGCATATATTAAAGCTGTCCGTGAAGATGATATGGAAGAGGGGTTACGGATTCTTTATGAAACAAATCCACTGCCGGAAATCTGCGGGCGAATATGTACTCACAAGTGTGAGACTGTCTGTGCAATAAATCATAAGGGTGATCCGTTATCAATTAGATGGCTCAAGAGGTATATTGCCGATCAGATACCCGCAGACAAGTACAAGGAAATTCTTGGGACCGATAAGATAAGCACAAATGGTAAAAAAGTTGCCATTATAGGTGCAGGCCCTGCAGGTTTATCTGCCGCTCACTATCTGGCCCTTATGGGGTATAGTGTAAAGATCTTTGAAAGTCTGAAAGGCCCTGGTGGAATGGTCCGATACGGTATTCCTGAATACAGAATGCCATATGACCAGATAGATAAGGATATAGATTATATTCTTTCTCTGGGAGTAGAGGTTCAGTATAATACAAGAGTAGGTGAGGATATTCAGCTTGAAGATCTTGAAAAAGAATTTGATGCTGTATTCTCTGCAACAGGTCTCCATCTTGGTAGAAGTACCGGAGTAAGCGGATCTGAAAATAGTCGTGTTTATCAGTCAATTGAACTCCTTCGAAAAGTTACAGATGGTGAAGAGATTGATGTTGCCGAAAAGATAGTCGTAATTGGTGGTGGAAATGTAGCCATGGATATTACAAGAACTCTTGCAAGACTTCAGAATCAGAAGTATGGAAAAGTTAATGTTCTTGCAACCTGTCTTGAATCTGAAGAGGCAATGCCTGCAGATGATGAAGAGGTAATTGAAGCCAGAGAAGAGAAAGCTGTTATAGATCCAGGCTGGGGTCCCCAGGAAATTGAGATCGTTGATGGTAAAATTAAGGGACTTCATGTTACAAAATGCCTTGCCATCTTTGATGAGGAAGGTCGGTTTAATCCTAAATTTGATAATGATCAGAAGAAGTTTTTTGAGGCTGATATGATTGTAGAATCTATCGGTCAGGGTATGGATATTACATACACCGATAAAATTAAAGATCAGCTTGAGTTTGGTCCCAGGGGAAGAATTGTTGTAAGTAAACATTTTCAGTCAAAACTTCCATGGTTCTTTGTTGGTGGTGATATCATCGAAGGCCCGGACGTAATTCATGGTATTGAAAACGGCCATAAGGCGGCGATTGGTATTGATAATCTGCTTAGAGATAAATAGCATGTGTAAGGGCAGGTTTTATGCCTGCCTCTACTAAAGATTATATTTGGGCTGGTCACAAACTTCGTTTGCCTGGTCATAGACTTCGTCTATTGCTCGGCTATGCGTCCTTGCTGCTCGCCTATGCAACCTGGGCGGCTCTTTTATGAGTCGCCTTTTTATATTTTGTTACTTCTATAAATTAAAGACTTCTGCGACTTCTACTGTACCCATAGCAAGAAATGGATCTCCCTTTGCAATTTCAATCGCGGCATCCATGCTTTAGGCTTTCACCATTGCAAAACCTGTCAGGCGATCGGGACCGCCATTCTCCGACACTCCTTCGGAACTTACAATCCTGGACTCCCCCAATGGCGTTCCGGGGTTGACAACTGCATCACCCAGACCTTCTATCCATGCCTGCCATTTTGCCATACCCTTTGCTCCTTCCTCTGGGCTCTCAGGTGCTTTTCCTCCGTGATATGCTAATATATAAGTAGACATAATGCTTCCTCCTGTTCCTATAGCAAGAGTAATAATGCCGGAAAGCTAAGTCAAGATAAATATGACAAAAATAGTAATAAAATGTGAAGATAATGATATATGTGTTGAATTTTTGTAATTAATTTATAGTCTAATTTTCTATTGCAGGTTTTGCTTTTCTAAAGAATCTAAGAATAGATTCTCCATACTTCCTGACATCAAAACACTCGAAGCTCCCAACCTGATCTTCCCATCTATCTGTGGAGGGATGATGCATAATTATTATTCCATTTTCAGCCAAAATATCTTTTTTATCTATCTGCAGAATAATTTCTTCCCGTCCGGTAAAAGGGAAGGGTGGGTCTGCATAAATAATATCCCATTTTGGTTTTGCTGCATCTATATATCTTCTAACATCCATCATCCAGAGAGAAATATCTGTTTTTACGATTGATAGATTCTCTAAGATAACACGTTTTTTCCCTCGGTCCTTTTCAATTAAAAGAACAGGAGCTGCACCTCTGGAAGCTGCTTCAATTCCTACTACACCGGAACCTGCAAAAAGATCTAAAAAAGAGAGTCCTTCAAGATTACCCAGAATTGCAAACAGGGACTCTCTCCGACGATCCATGGAAGGACGGATCTCTCCTGGCGGACATTTAACAGTTCTGCCTCCATACATTCCGCCTGTTACGCGCACAATATGTTCTCCAAAAAAACATCCGTACAGACGCCCAATTTGGGCGTCTCTACATTGTATTGTGCGTCTCTACATTGTATCATTTTTGTTTCATGTAATATTTTTCTATTCATTATCAATCGCCCCTTTAAACGGCGCGCATCTATCAAAAACCTCACGTATCACGCCATTCTCCTGGCTAAGGAATCCAGGATCTTTTTCAAGAATCTTAAAAGCATCATGCCTTGCATCTTCAAGAATTTTTATATCTCTAATAAGATCTGCATAGGTTAAATTGAGAAACCCCGACTGTCTGCTTCCTGCAAGTTCTCCGGGACCCCGCAGCTTAAGATCCTCTTCAGATATGGAGAATCCATCACTAAAGTTCATCATTGTTTTAAGCCTCATCTTCCCAATATCACTTAACTCTTTTGTGTACACAAGAAAAGCATAGGATTGAGCAGTTCCTCTTCCAACTCTACCCCTTAGCTGGTGTAGGCCGGATAATCCGAAATGCTCTGCATGCTCAATGACCATACATGTTGCATTAGGAATATCAACACCAACTTCAACTACACTTGTGGATACCAGAATATTTGTCCTTCCCGAGGAAAAATGGTCCATTGTTCTTATTTTTTCCTCTTCAGGTAATTTGGAATGGATAAGTCCTAATCGAAAATCAGGGAAAATCTTTTTCTGAAGATACTCATACATTCCCTCCGCATCTTTTAGATCACTCGCGGAATCATTGTCCTGTATTCTTGGGTATACAAAATATGCCTGATGACCCCTTTCAATTTCAGCACGCACAGCCTGGTAGACTTTTATTTCATTATCAATAGCTGACAGATGGGTAACTACTATTTTTCTTCCTTTAGGCATAGTCTTTATTATGGATACATCCATATCTCCAAAAAGGGTTAGAGTAAGAGTTCTCGGAATCGGGGTTGCAGTCATAAGCAGAAGGTCTGGTGTATCTCCTTTATTTAGAAGCGCCAGCCTTTGAAGTACACCGAACTTATGCTGTTCGTCCACTATTACGAACTGTAGATTTCTAAACTCAACATTTCCTGTAAAAAGTGCATGGGTACCGATAATCAGATCAATTTCACCATTTTTTAGAGCTTCCAGAAGAGGCTTTCTTTGACTGTTTTTGACATTACCGCTTAAAAATGCAAGGCGTACTCCCAGTGGTTCCAAAAGTTTTGCTGCATTCTCTGCATGCTGTCTTGCAAGAAGTTCAGTAGGAGCCATAAATGCAGCCTGTCCGCCGGATTCAATTATTCCCAAAGCTGCAATAAAAGCTACCAGTGTTTTTCCACTGCCTACATCACCCTGCAGGAGTCTTGCCATAGGTGATTGGGATTCCATATCTGTTTTTATTTCTGCAAGGACTTTTATTTGATCCGGTGTGAGAGAGAATGGTAGGTTTTTAATCAGCTGCCCTTGAAGGTTATATTGGTGTTTATTAGCAGGTCTTGGAATATTTCTTGATTGTTTTGTTTTACGCCCGACAGTAAGCTGAAGGTAGAACAACTCTTCATACCTAAGGAGTTTTTCTGCTTCTTTAAGTATTTCCATAGATTCCGGAAAATGAATATTTCGTAATGCCCGATTCCGACTGATAAAATTATACTTCTGTATTAAATATTCAGGAAGCTGATTTTTTGTATATCTGGCAAGTTCATCCATTGCTTCCGAGATTGCTCTTCGCAGTACTCCCTGATTCAATTTCCCACTTAGAGGATATATTGGAACAATTTTATTAAAATTCACAGGATTATCTGACAATTCCTCAACTTCAAAAGCGGATGCCTGCAGTTCCTGAAACTTGTATTCGAAAGTTGCGTAGAGATAAAACTTCTTTCCCGGGATTAATTTCTGACTAAGAAAGTTACGTCCAAAACAAAGTAGAGTTGCTATTCCTGACTCATCTTTCAGGTAGACCTTCAATGTCCTTTTTGGCCCGAAACCAATGTAGTCCTGATCTATTATCTCTGCAATGGTATTTACAGCACCCTTTCTGTATTCTGATAGGGATACTAAATCTTTTCTGTTTTCATAAGCTCTTGGTATATGCTTAAGCAAATCTGCTACATTATTTATATCAATTCCGGAAAGAGCTTTAGCTGTCTCTTTACCAATCCCTTTAAGCTGAGTAACTTTCTGTTTAAGCTCATCGGCATACATTTTAAATCTAAAGATTTACTAAAAAACCAGTCAGGTAATTCATTAAAGTATTTCCTGCTATTAGAGCAATGACTAAAAGTCCTCCTGTAACAGCAAGGCATGTCATATATGAAATATTACTATTCTTGAATATTTTGTGATAAACAAGATTGGTTATTGGAGTTAGAATGGTTTCCAATGTAGTCATTAGTGGAGACCTGGTTGTAGCATTAAACAAGCCTGTAACAACTCTTATAAGAGTCAGGATTATAAAAAAAGTAATTATCATATTGTGTTTGTCAAACTGCTCAAATGATTCAA
>CBDVAD010000215.1:0-6672 GCA_965371875.1 uncultured bacterium | reverse complement strand
GAATCTCCTAACCCTCTATATGCGGATGTTCCCCATAAATAATTTTTACAGATTTACCATTATATTCTATAGATTCTCTTGCAGCTTCCACTACCAGCTCGTTGATAAAACTGTTTGCAGGAGTCGCTATTATTCCTTTTTGATCAATCTTCTTTATTGCTTTCTGACGTGATTCCATATTGTCAGAATTGTTACTATTCTCAATACCTGCAATTGATGTTATATTTGCCGCAACTGATTCGTATCCATACCCTTCAGGTTTGTATCCATCACCCTCCCAGGGTATAAACCGGAAAAAATCGGGATTGACAAAATTAAACTTACTGCCGGCTACTCCTATATTGTCAACATAACTGTGAGAAACACCTCTGAACTGATCGTTGTGTTTTATCATGCCGCCACAGTCCTCGCCCTCACAGTACATAACCATTCCCTGATCGTTGCTTCCTGCCCCATCATCAGGGTATCCAAGACCGGTTGTAACAGTTAATAGTGAACCGTTTTCAAACCGAACTCTGCCGTTTGCCCACATATAACCGACATTCCCATTGGGAAACTTGTCCTTAATTCCTGCAACTGAGAGCTCCACAGGTTTAAGACCTGTTATAAAATATACAAGATCAACATAATGGCAGCCAATATATGTAAATGGGTCTGTCTTGTCTGTAGTGAACCAATTCTGGAAATTGGAGTGTCTGTAAAGATAGGGTTCTATTAACTTTGCTTCCCCCATTTTAAATTCACCAAAATTTCCATCCCTGTAGCGTTTTCTTGCCTCAAGAGACCTTCTGTCGAATCGCTTATGATATTCTATACCAACAAAAAGTCCTTTGGAAAATGCAAGATCCTTTATCTCTTCCGCCTGATCATAGTTTAAAACCAGCGGTTTTACTGCAAGAACATGCTGATTGGCGTATAATGCTTCCATTACAACCTGATAATGAAGCTGATCCGGCATTGCCACAACTACAGCCTGCCTTGGTTTCATCTTCGAAAGGACTTCTTTATAGAGTTCCGGGAAATTACTATCCGGGCTTTCATCCAAAGATGGGTAGGCTTCAAAATCCTGTCCGGGAAATGCTTCTTTTATGGAAGTATTTTCTTTAAGAGCTTTCAGGGGAGGATTGTTTAATGCGCAAACGTTAATTTTTCCTACAAACCCTGTTCGCTGCAGGTGATAGATTGAAGGCAGCAGCAGATCATTGGTTATCATTCCGCCGCCGACTATGGTTACATCAATTTTATTGCTCATAATTTACTCCTCATCCATGCATAGGCTTCTATTTCTGTAAAAGATGAATTGCGAAACCGGAAATCTCTTTATCAAGATATACTGCTATCATCCTGCCATTTTTTTCTTTTGCGGTTTCAGGAAGGATTGATACACCATTACGCTTAAAATAGGCTACAGCCCGGTTGATACTGTTTGTTCCTATAGCCAAATGACCATGTTCACCCAGGAACTTTGTTTTCATTATCTCAAATTCTGTCCCGGCAAAAAAAGAGCTGGCTCCCTCTTTTACTGGAAAAGAGAGCAACGATTCAAATTCCTTCGCAGAATTCAGAGCACTCTCTTCGTTATTCTCATTTATACCTACATGCATAAGTTCAAACCCCAGCATGTTCTTAACCGCTTCTGAAGTAATTTCTGCAATCTCATCGAATTTACCAGTGCTTATCAATTCCGGTTTAACCATCCATGTCCCACCACATGCCAGAACCCTGTCTGACTGAAGGTAAGTGTTAATGTTTGCTGTATTTACCCCTCCGGTAGGAATAAATTTCAGATCACCATATGGTGCCGCCATAGATTTCAACATAGGAAGACCTCCTGATGCTTCAGCAGGAAAAAATTTTAAAACCCTTAGATCTCTCTTTAGCGCCATCTCTATCTGTGTTGGAGAGTTCACTCCGGGAACAACAGGGATATTATTTGCAATACAGTAATCGACTACATCAGGATTAAATCCCGGAGCAACAATAAATTCCGCTCCCGCAGAAACAGCCTTTTTAACCTGTTCTACTGTCAGAACAGTACCTGCACCTAGAAGGATTTCAGGAAGTTCAGTGTGCACTCTTCTAATTGCTTCTTCTGCAGCATCGGTTCGAAAGGTAATCTCTGCTATAGGAAGTCCTCCTTTTAACAGTGCTTTTCCAAGATCAACTGAATCACCTGCATCCATTATTTTTACTACAGGTACAATGCCTAAATCAGTAATTCTTTCAAAAATTGTTTCCATAATTATAATCCTTTCCTTTCTTCTTTACTGAAAGAATATCATGAAAACAGTTAATAGTCCCAGGATTGTTTACACAATTATAATTTCTCGTTAACAGACAGATTTAAAACCTCAATCATCATCTCCCAGTCAGAATTACCGCTGGCTTTACCCGGATGGATCCGGTAGAAATCCGCGCCGTTCTTAATTGCAGCAGTCCGGTCAGCAGGCATATCACCAACAAACACAATTCGCTGGTATCCCAGTGTTTTTACATAGTTCAGATTCTCTGTCTTATCACCCCCGAAGCAAGAGATTATCTTATCCGCAAAGTGGTAGTTTTGCACTTCTTCAGACAGCAGAGGTGTCAGTAAACTGGAAACAACAAAAAGATCATTACCAGCAGCTATTTTTTCCAGGACCTTTTCAGCATTGTCAAAAGGCTTCCATTCTTTAGATGACTGAGTATTTAAATCAGTATATTCCTGATCAAAAATATCAAAACACTTTTTCCGGTTCGGCAGGTATCGGAACCTGCCTAGTGGAGAATCCTTCATATTCATAAAGTTTTCCAGAATATTTCCAATACTTCTTACCCAGTCCAGGAAGTCACTGCTTGCATCTCCTTCCAGTTCTTCCTGAAAGTTTGTATACAGATGTTTTTCTCTGATGTAGGAGGAGTTCTTTAGCTGATCCGGATGATCTCCCAAAAGTCTGATAACTCTTAGCAGATCCTGAGGATGACTGAGGGAATTAACTACATTGTCGAACTGATAAACCCTTAGTTCTCCACCATACTCTTTATGGCAGAAATCAATCAGCTTACGAAAATCATGCAGTGAAAAGTGTTCGTTCTGGATATCAATCTTGAATGCTTTTATTATAGCAGAAATGAAATTCTCGAATTTATCATTCATGGAATCTATGATTGTACCATCCCAATCGAAGCAAACAGCAGTATTAAATTTTGGCATAGTTAAAATCCCTTTCATTAATTTTAGTTTTAGCTCTATCCATTCCGTCTCCTCTCTCTTCCTGCCTGATAAAATTAACCTGCTTTAAAACTGGCTGCCATTGATTTACCTGTATACCGATTTATACCGTAAGTAACTAATAGTACAGCAAGAAAAAGAATGGTTGACAATGCGCTTGCCAGCCCGAAGTTTCCATCATTCACTGCATCATAAATAGCAATTGGAAGTGTTCTTGTTTTTGCTGAGTATAAAAGAATGGTAGTACTTACTTCTTTTAATAAAGTGGCAAATGTAAGTATTGTACCTGCGGCTATTGTCATAAAAATCAGAGGAAAAGTAATTTTTCTGAATGTGTAAGACCAGGTTGCTCCACTAATAATTGAGGCTTCTTCCAAAGCAGGATCCATCTGTGTAAGCCCGGCAGATACGGCTCTGAATACATAGGGAGTTCGCCTTATTACATATGATATAAACAGGATTAAAAATGTACCGCGCAAAACTATTGGACCGGAGGAAAAAGATGTAAGGAGCGCTACGGCAACTACGATTCCAGGAAGAATGAAGGGGAGCATAATTGCATAATCCAATATCACACTACCCTTTATAGCTCGGCGTTGAATAAGGTATGCTACTAATGTACCTATAACAGCTGCACCCAGGGAAGCGGTGGTAGCAAGTATCAGTGAATTGGAAATAGGTCCGGACAGAAAATCTCCGATTTTTTGATAATTCTCAAAAGTAAATCCCCTGGGCCACATACCATTCCAGGTTTTAAAAAAGGACATGGTAAGAAGAGTAATCTGGGGCAGTAAGGAGATTACAAGGACCCCCCAGCAGAAAATATTTGCAATAATCTTTACTGCCGGGTGTTTGAAGAGTTGCAGCCTGGATCGTGAAGCACTGATTGTTTCATAATTTCTTTTATTCACAATATACTTTTGCAGGGCTAATGCTGAAAGAGTAATTAATATACTCACAATACTTATTGCTGCGGCTGAATGAAGATTCCAGAATCCACTGACCTGAAAATAGATTAATGTAGGAAGTACATATGTGTTTCCGCCAATAACTGCAGGGATTCCAAAGTTATCAATTGCTCTAATAAAAACCAATATTGCGGCGGCTCCTAAACTTGGTAGAATTAATGGAAGATCAATAGTTCGTAATATTCGGGGAAGCCGGGCACCCATTAATACGGCATTTTCTTCCAATGCAGGGTTTGCAGTTTCAAAAGCCCCCTCACTCAGAAGAAAAACGAATGGATAGTACATCATTGTCATGCTGAAAATAATGCCGAAAGGACCATAAATTGGGGGAAGTAACAATCCTGTTTTTTCTATGAGTATCCGAAGAACCCCCTGTCTGCCAAGTACTATTACCCAGGAGAACGCTCCAACAAATGCCGGCATTATAATTGGTAAAATACTCAGGGAGAGTATTAACCTCTTAAAGGGCATCCTAACCCGTGCTACAAAATATCCCATAGGAATTCCTAATAATAAAGTAAAAAAAACAACAGAGATACTTATATATAGAGAGTTCCCCAGAGATCTCATATATAAAGAACTTGTAAAAAACTTTCCGAAAATTGAAAGGGTCATGTTCGCAATTCTAACAAGCTCACCATTAGGAACAAATGCTAAAAGAATAATTCTAAGTAAAGGGTAGATAACAAATATTGCAACAAAAACAACTGCAGCTCCCAGAATAAAATGAGAGGAAAAATCTTTTTTATGCTTAACCATCAAAGGATTTTCGACCATTTTCATTGGGCAATCCTCTCTTTATTAAAAAATAGAAGGGCGTCTTTTTCCTTGAAATCGACAACAACATCACTTCCTTCTTCAATACCCTCAATCCTTTTATCTGCATCGATCTGCACCATTTCTTCAGGATCTCGATTTCCCCCAAGAATTTGATATCTTAAGTATTTCCCAAGAAATTGAGTAACAGCAACCGTTCCGGTAAAACAGGATTCATTAATCTTTTTATCGTCTCTGCCAACCATTATCATGCTTTCCGGTCGTATGGCAATTGATACTTCATCTCCTGGTTTCAGACTCCCGCTTTTTACTTTGAACTTTTTAGTGGTATTGCCTACTTTAATAACAGCTGTATTGTTATTAATCTCTATTACATTTCCTTCCAGAAAATTCATCGTTCCTATAAATCCGGCCACAAATTGATTTGCAGGATTAGAGTAAATTTCATCCGGAGTCCCAACCTGTCTTATTTCCCCATCCTCCATTATTGCCAAACGATCGCTTATTGCCATTGCTTCCTGTTGATCATGGGTTACATAGATTGCAGTTACTTTAGAGGCTTTCTGAATCCTCCGTATCTCCCCACGCATCTGTACTTTCAGTTTAGCATCAAGGTTTGCGAGGGGTTCATCCAGCAGGAGTAGTTTAGGTCTGTAAACAAGAGCTCTTGCGAGTGCAACCCGCTGTTGCTGGCCTCCCGAAAGTTCACCTGGACTTCGATACATCAGTTCTAACATCCCTACAAGAATCAAAATATCTTTTACTCTCTTTTTAATCTCCTCCTCCGATATTTTTCGAATTCTTAGTGCATAGGCAATATTCTCAAAAATTGTTAAGTGTGGATACAGTGCATAGTTTTGAAAAACCATACCTAAATTCCGTTTATAAGGAGGGATAGTGGAAAAGTCAGTTTCACCATAATAGATATGGCCATCACTAATTTGTTCCAACCCTGCAGTGCAGCGCAGCAATGTAGTTTTTCCGCACCCGCTTGGTCCTAAAAGACAGAATAATTCACCTTCTTTAACTTCAGCTGATACTGACCTAAGAGCAGTAACAACCTCTGTTTTAGTTTGGAATTTTTTTACTATCCTGTCGTACCTTAATTCATAGCTCAAAATTAGCTCCTTGATTAAAAAAGCCGGATCAATTACTTAGCAATGTGATCCAGCTTGAGTTTGAAATGCACTGATAATCTGCTTAGGTCCTACTGAATAAGATCTACAGTATTCATAGTAATATCTTCACGAACTTCGGCCGCTTTGATTGCATCATATGAAATTAATGTGACTTCACTTAATGGCGGCAGGCCATCTGGTACAGGTACATTCGGATTAACAGTTCTTCTGGATCTCAATTCGAATACAATCTGCAAAGCTTCTCTGGTAACTACCCAATCCATAAACAGTTTTGCATTTTCAAGATTGGAACAGTTATTAATAATACCGGAAGCATCAAATCTTGCACCGGTTCCTTCAGATGGATAAGAAACAGCAACATGAGCGTCCTCAGCCAAATGTTTTGCAACATTGTAATCTCCGGTAACACCAATTGCATATTCACCCCTGACAACAGAATTTGGTACTATCTTGGAAGATGTTACCCACACAACATTTGGAACAAGCTTTTTAATAAACTCAAAACCATAGAGTTCATGCATCTGATAAACCTGTGAATAAGCAGAACCGGACATTGATGGGTTTGCCATTACAATTT
>CBDVAD010000214.1:0-6701 GCA_965371875.1 uncultured bacterium | reverse complement strand
T
Source organism: uncultured bacterium (assembly GCA_965371875.1). Lineage (GTDB taxonomy): Bacteria > Spirochaetota > Spirochaetia > B11-G9 > B11-G9 > JAJRQE01. Next base: position 6,700 of record CBDVAD010000214.1, on the reverse strand, counting down.
AAGAGGATAATCACATTGTTTCTTGCATCCGGGAAAATAGATATAAAAAGTAATCTGTGCGTAAATTTTTATGGTGATAAGAGGGTACTTCATGACCTTAAAGTTTTTGCGGATGCAGGATACGGAGAAGATAAATATGGAAATAATATCATGCTTCCTTCTGAGCTTATTTATCTTAAGCGCTAAGATCAGTTGAAACTGCTGGAAGTATGGTAAAAGAAAATTGTTAAAATAAAAAATGATGAAGGGAGTTTAGATGGAACAAAAAAATATCCTTATCACGGGGGGGCTTGGTTTTCTGGGACAGCACATAATTTATGCCCTTACAAAAATGTATCCTGGAATAAAGATTAAAATTCTTGAACAGAGAAAAGTCGATTTTTTTATCGAAGAGCTGAATAAAACAAATGGAATAAGTATAATAGATGATATAGACATCATGGACCCGGACTCAATAGATGATCATTTCAGGGGAGTTGATGCAGTATATCATGTTGCAGCCCTCGTCTCATTCTGGAGCAGGGATAGAGATATTCTTTATAACATCAATGTTCAGGGTACAGAAAATATAATTTCTCTCTGCAAAAAGCATAATGTTAAAAGAATGATATATGTAAGTTCCACCGGCGCACGGGGAAGCAACAATAATAAAGATATGCCAATTGATGAGACATACAATTTTGCCTGGGGAAAAGCAAAAACACTCCATTACATGCACTCAAAGCACATTGCTGAGGAAAAAGTCAAACAATCCAGTACAAACAGATTTACAGCAGTGATCGGGAATCCGTCAAGTATGTTCGGCCCTGGTAACAATCAGACAGTCACGAATCAAATCAAAAGCCTTATCGAAGGAAAGGTGCCCGCCGTACCACCAGGAGGTCAGTCAGTTACAGATGTACGTGACATTGCCCGGGGTTTTGCACTCCTCCTTGAGAAAGGAAATGCCAGTGAAAACTATTTTATGATCGGGGGCAATTATACGTACCATACAATCGTCAGCACCCTTGCAGAATCCCTTAATATTGACCCCCCGGAAAAAGTGTTTCCAATGTGGATAGGATCATTTATTGTGCCCCTTGTAAGCATCATGGAGAAAATTGCACACAACGCTCCAAGGCTGACAAAGGAGATGGCAGTCGGCGGATTTCAGTACCGATATTATAAAAGTGACAAAGCAGCACATGAACTTGGATGGACAGCGGAGTATTCCCTGGAAGAGACCTGCAGAGATACAGTTGATTATTACAGAAACCATACAAGCAGGGTAAATCAATGAAAGCAGTAATAACAGGAGGCAGTGGTTTCGTGGGCAGCCATTTGGCGGAAATGCTTTTGGAACAAAAAATTGATGTGATCTGTCTGGGCAGAGGGATAGCAGATCCTTCATATCTGGTGGGGAAAAAGATCCCTTTTGAGAAAGCTGACATTATGGATAGCAATAGTATAGAAAAATATATCAGTAAAGGAGATATTGTATTCCACATTGCTGCAGTCCTTGGGTCTGCCAGGGCGAATGCAGAGCAGTATAATAAGTTCAATGTTGACGGCACTGTGAATGTGCTCGAAGCAGCGATAAAGAAAAAAGCGGGAACATTTATATTTGTAAGCAGCCTGGCAGCAATGGGCCCTGTAGGAAGTTTAGCTCAGCCAATGAATGAAGAGACACCATGTGTTCCTGACAGTACATACGGCATATCAAAACTGTCTGCCGAGATAAAGATCCATGAAATTGCACAGGAACGGATAACCTGCATCATAGTGCGGCCGCCAATTATCTACGGAGCAAGGATGAATCTGGGCTCCGGAGCTGGAACACTTTTTAAAAATATGTGTAAAAAGAACTTTATAATAATCGGGAATACTGAAAATTATTTCCCGGTGATACATGTAAAAAACCTTTGCCATTCAATGATCCACCTTGCAGACAGACACACAAGCGGCATACACACCTATATTGTAAGCGATGGCAAACCGACAAAGTTTAAGGATTTCCTCTCGTTGATTAAAAATGAATTTGGTATCAACAAAAGAACGATCCACCTTCCCTATTCCCTTATTTACTCAATTGCCTGGGCTTTTGAGACAGCAGGCAGGATTTTCCATTTTATTCCCATGCTGTCCAGAGACATTGTGAGGGGGGTCGGGACCGATTATTATAATTATGATATGGCAAAAGCTGAAAATATAGGATATGCAGCTATTATGTCACAGCATGACGCGGTTCATGAAACAGCTGAGTGGGTTAAATCGATGTCATAGTAAAAGTATATATCACTTGCTGAATTCAGATAATAAGCCAAGAGCCTTCTCTGCAGATCCAGCAGGAACAAAAACATGGTCATGATAATAAGCTGCAATTATATTTGCACTAATTTGATGCTCACTTAGTTTTGTAGAGACAGCAGCTGTCAACCCGACTGCTTCCAGGCTGGAATGGACAGTTAAAGTAATGCATTTAAATATAGCTTCATATTTAAGTCCTGAGCTATCAGCATTTTCTCTGGTTACTACCAGAGTCAGGCCCTCTGCTTCAACAAAGGTCGCCAAAGGAGACAGATCCTTATAATCACCGTATTTACCATGTAGAACAGTGCAAAATACATATTCATCTTCGATTAGCTCTGGTGACATAGAACCAAGTAGTTCTTCAAGATCTTCTATACCTGTCAATATTCTCTCCTTTTAGCCTGCCAATACCTAAAGCAATCCCATTCTTGCCAACATCAACGTAATCCCGGCAGTACTGGCAGTTTCGGTACGAAGCACTCTGCTGCCGAGAGATGCAAAAATAAATTTATGCTTCTTAAAGAGTTTGCGTTCCCTCATGGACCAACCCCGTTCGGATCCAATGGCAAGTAGACAATTACCATCCCCTGGATTATATTCAGAAAGCTTCACATCCGGTTCAACATTATCAAGAACAATTCTTGTAACATTAGTGTTCTGATCAAATTCTTTTTTAAGAAATCCATCCAGATTCCTGTAAAACTCAACCTCCGGCAAACCGGTAGAGGCAGCCTGTTCTGCACCAGCCATCAGATATCTGAGATATTCACCCTTCCACAAATTACTATCCCGATAGGATTTTTCTCCGGTATCTGTTCCGGCAAACACAATCCTCTCTACACCCAGACTGGCAGCTTCTCTTAGAATCCTCTTGGAACTTATAGGTCTTGTATATCCAATTAACAGAGCAAGAGGGAATAAAGGCACTGGATCGGCTGTTTTTTCCCATGAGAAATGGATCCAATCCTGATCGATTGATGTAATAGACCCCAGACCTGATGGTCCATTCACAAGCCCGCAGTTGAACTCATCTCCGATTTTATGCTTTAATATTTTTAAGATATGCCTTGCTCTTTCATCTGTAATACTGATTTTTATCGGAATATCTTTATCTTTAAAAAGAATTATGTTCAATTTATCCTCTCTGCCTGTTATATTAGAGTGATGCAGCTATTTAGATTATACTGTTTATCATACAGGGAATACATACATGCTTAAAGAGTTTAAAACCCTTCTGCCAATGGTCAGGAAATATAAATCTTTTTATATAGCAGGCCTTCTGTCTCTGATTCTGGTAGATGCAGGCGAACTTTACATTCCAAGGCTTATGAAAAGGGTTATAGACTACATAAGTACCGAAGGATTTTCTCTTTATTTTGTGGGCCAAATTATAGGTATTATAATGTTTATAGCCCTGGGAGTTGCTGTTGCAAGATTCGGGTGGCGCTACTTTATTCATGGTGCTTCCAGAAGAATCGAGAGTGATCTAAGATATAAACTATTCAGCCATCTGCTAACCCTTTCCTCCTCATATTTCGGCAGAACCAAGACTGGTGACTTAATGGCCAGAGCCACAAATGATATGAGAGCAATCAGAATGGCAACAGGGATGGCAATTGTAGCGTTTATAGATGCTACTTTTCTTTCTGTGGCAATTCTTATAATTATTTTTTCAGAGTATCCCCGGCTTGCTGCAATATCTGTTATTCCTCTCCCAGTAATCACAATACTTGTACTTTTTACAGGAAAGTTAATCCGGCGTTATTTTAAAGCAGTTCAAGAGGGTTTTTCCAGACTGACAGAAAATGTTCAGGAAACTCTGTCAGGTATTCGGGTCATAAAATCCTTTGCAAGGGAAGATTATTTTCAAAAGAAATTCTTCAAAACAAACGAAGAGTATAAAAACAGCAATATGCGTCTGGTCAGATTATGGGGATTTTTCTTTCCACTTATTAACTTCATTTCAGGAATCTCTATAATGCTGCTCTTTACCTTTGGAGGAATAGCTGTCATAGAAAAATCTATAACCCCCGGAGATTTTGTTGCTCTGATAAGCTACCTGACAATGCTCATATGGCCGGTCATGGGTATGGGATTCACAGTCAATATACTGCAGCGTGGGGCAGCTTCCCTCTCCAGAATTAATGAAATTCTTAATCAGGAAGCAGAAATCAGATCACCGGAATCCCCTGCAGAGATTATTCCATCCGGAGATATCACAATCAGGAACCTGGATTTCTCATATGCCGGAACAGATAAAGGAAGCAATATAGAGGGAGTTCTTCAATCTATAGATCTTGTTATTCCCAAAGGAACAACACTGGGGATACTTGGCAGAACAGGTTCAGGAAAATCAACCTTCATACGGTTGTTACCACGACTGATAGATCCACCAGCAGGAACTGTTTTTATTGGTGATACTGATATCAGAGATTTCAGACTTTCAGAACTTAGATCATCCATTGGTTTTGTACCTCAGGATACGTTTCTTTTTTCTTCCACAATAAAAGAAAATATCAGGTTTGGAAAACCTGATGCTGACGATTCAGAAACCATGGGAATGGCAGATCTTTCCACCATAAGCAAAGATCTGAATGATTTCCCTGAAGGATGGGAAACAGAAGTCGGTGAAAGGGGGATAACCCTTTCCGGTGGACAAAAGCAGCGAATTGCTATCTCAAGAGCCATGATTATGGATCCGTCTATTCTCATTCTGGATGACGCCTTCTCTTCTGTTGATACAGCAACAGAAGAAAAAATTCTTTCCGGATTCCTGAAGAGAAGAAAAGGAAAAACCAATATACTGGTTTCCCACAGAGTTTCCACACTGTTCCATGCAGATACAATTATAGTTATTGATAAGGGCAAAATTATACAAAAAGGTACACATAAAGAATTGTATAACACAGAGGGCTTTTATAGAGAGATAGCAATACTCCAGGAGGCTGAAACTTGAAACAGGAAGAAATTATAAAAAGCTATGACCCTGTAATAATAAAGCGCCTTCTTACATTCACAAAACCGTATAAATTCCAGGTAATTATCGCTGTAGCAGCCCTCTTTTTTGCAACTGCAGCAGAACTGATGATGCCGGTAATAATGCAGAAAACTATTGATGAGAAAATATTAGTAACTTATTCAAGGGTTGGAAATACAGAAGCTAATCAGGAAATATTGGATAATATCGACAGAAAAAAAACTGTCATTGAACTGCCTGGATATATATACTTTTCTGATAAATCGACTGGACTTCCGGCAGACTACTATATAACTGAATTGAACGGTGATCCCGAACTCCTTGAACTAATCCAGGACAAAAGCAGCATTATAAAAGTATCAGGTGGATATATAATCATCAGGACAGAAGATCTTGATAATCTTACACTCAAAGAAAGAAGATTAATACGAAAATCAGATATCAACTCTGTAAAAAACAGAGGATTAATTTACCTGGGCCTTCTTATAGGTGGGCTGTTATTCACTTTTCTCCAGGTTTATCTTATGGCATATACCGGTCAAAAGGTAATGGAGGACATCCGGTTAAAACTCTACAATCATACAGTGCGGCAGTCATTGAATTTCCTTGGAACAACTCCCATTGGCGGTCTTGTTACCAGAATTACAAACGATGTTGAGACAATTAATGAGTTTTTTACATCTGTTGCGACATCTGTACTAAAAGATTTCTCCCTGGTTGCGGGTGTTCTTATAACACTCTTTTATCTGGATTCAAAACTTGCTCTTATTACAGTTTTAAGTATTCCCCCTGTTTTTATTGCAACATTCTTTTTCAGGAAAATTGCACGTAATGCATACAGACATGTCCGTCAGGCGGTTTCCAATGTAAATACATTTCTTTCTGAACATATATCCGGTATGGATATTGTTCAGATGTTTGGAAAGGAAAAGGACAGTGAGAATGTATTTAACAAAAAAAATATGGAACTTCTAAAAGCCAATTTATCTGAAATGTATGTATTCGCGGTATTCAGACCACTTATGAACCTTTTCACAGCAGTATCAGTATCTGTTGTAATTTACTTTGGAGCCGGGCAACTGCTAAAAAATGCCCTCTCCCTGGGAATTTTAATAGCCTTCATAGATTTAATACAGAAGTTTTACCGCCCAATTATGGATTTTGCCGAGAAGTTTACAATCCTCCAGTCAGCTATGGCAGGTGGAGAAAGGATATTCTCCCTTATGGATGATGTAGACCAGATAGAAGATGAAGGAACAGAAATTCTCCAGACGGCCGTAAAGGGAAAAATCGAGTTTAGAGATGTCTCCTTTGCCTATAAAGAGAATGAACCTGTTCTGAATAATCTATCATTTACCGTCCAGCCAGGGGAAAAAGTAGCAATAGTAGGTTATACGGGAGCAGGAAAAACAACTATCGCAAACCTGATTACAC
>CBDVAD010000213.1:0-6703 GCA_965371875.1 uncultured bacterium | reverse complement strand
CAATCGTCTCATTCTGCTGTCCCAGGATTTTTGAATATCCAGATAACCATCATGTAAGGAATGAAATTGTAAAGCTAATAATTCAGATTTACGGAGCCCGGTAACGGCTGCTGTTAGATTTGCGGTGTATATTCTGATATCTGGCCAAGGGGAAGAAAAAAGGGCTTTTACTTCATCGGGTGTAAGAATTCCCCGGTCTCGTGCTTTCATTGCAGCCCGTTCAATCTTTGGAACTGCCTGTATTAATCTCTGATCTTCTGCAGCCTCAAGAATTGCCCGGAGACAACTAAGAGTCTTATTGATACTAGATCCAGAAAGGTTCTCTTTAAATAACCCGTTTCTGAATTCCTTTATTGTGCTTTTTGTAATATCTGTTAATCTGAGGTTTCCAAGTTTTGGTATTATGCGGTTATCAAGTATTCCTGTTTTCTCTTTGCATTGCCTTTCAGAAAGTCGCTTTCCTGTTACCTTAAAATCGGTTGCCCAGCTTCCGTTCCAGTCAAAAAAATCAGTAGTATAACTATCAAGAGTAATGTTCTCTTTTTCGACTACCTGACCATTAGTAAGATACTGCATACACCAGGCTTCAGCAGCTTTCTTGTTTGTTTGTCCTGTGTTCCTGCCTGCAGTCCATTTCCCTTCTTGATTTCTAAAACGGGCATAATAAAGAGGGGATCCGGTTTTTCTTTTACGGCTGTAAAGGGTGAAAGGTTGTTTTAATTGGTTGTTCATATTTCCTCCATGCTACAAATTTGCTACAGAAGGTACTAAAAACGGTTAAGAAAGGGCTGTACTATGGTTAGATAGTACGTCCAACAGGATTCGAACCTGTGACCTACGGCTTAGAAGGCCGTTGCTCTATCCAGCTGAGCTATGGACGCATAAAAAGTTTTGTGCAATCGTTCCTCGAAACTTCGTTCCTCCGGTACGACTCGCTATCGGGATGAGAGGATTCGAACCTCCGATCCCCTGGTCCCAAACCAGGTGCCCTAGCCACTGGGCCACATCCCGTCGATGAAAGGTAATATAGCCGTTATATCAATCCAAGGTCAAGTAGTAATTGTATAATTTATATCCTCTGGATGTAAGTGATCAACTGATTAAAAGGAGGATTGCAAAATATTATTTACAATCCTCCCGTTTTTAAACTTATTTTACGCAATCTGTCTAAATTAAAATCGATAAACTATATTCATTCATCCCTGAATGGTCAAATAAGCATTGATATTTGACCAAATGAGATAAATCAGAAGCTAAACTCTTTTAGAATTCACTTCTTATTGTTGTCAATTGTAAAAATTTTATAGGATAACCAGGAGCATTCCGGGTTTTTCTCCCTAAGATATTCCAGCATGGAATCGGTATCATAGTTCACTTTAGCAGATACCCCGTAGTTCCATAGACTTTGTTCATTTTTTTCACTGATCTTGTCCGGTTTAGTATAGGTATAAATGATGTCCCCCAGGTATACAACTTTATCTGGAATCGGTGTGAAATTGTAATTCATATTTCTGTTAATAGTATAAGTACCGGCCCCTGGTACTTCCTTTACAAACTGGTATCTTTCTAATTTATACACATCTGTACCATTGCTAAGAAAGTAAAAATACCCATTTGAAGTAGAGGTTGTAAAACTTTGATTTGTTGTTGTATTAAGGATGAAAAGTTTTATTTTGCTGTTGAAAGTTTTAGGAGTAGGGTTTGGGGATAAGCTGAAAAAACCATCGGGGAAATCCAGCTCCAGGAATCCAATAACCAGGGAACTTCCTGATCCTTCAGGTTCCGGTAACCCTGCACACCCGGATATCAATAGTATGATTAGTCCAATCCATAATAATTTTTTCATCTTTTTCTCCTTTTTGCATTGAATAATTTATTAAAAAAGCCAGCGCAGTCGCCTGCGCAGCGTCTTTTTGCCTGTGAGCTGCATTCCGTGACCTATTATCATCCTTATTCTATTTTGTTTCCATGAGTCCAGTCCTGTTTCCCTGCTGTTCATAACCGAGGGCACCCGCAGACTGTAATACTTTTTCATAATTATCCATCCTGACAAACATAAAATCCATTTTGGGAGTATCATGTTGTGAAAAATGGCGCTGAAAGTTAACATTTTAAGTAAAAAAAATTATATCGGCACCAGCTTAAATTGAATATTTCTACTCAACGTATACTTAAAAGTATTGCACAAGCTTTATAGAAGTCAAGAAAAAAAATCTGATATTGTCATGGTATTGTCCTGGTAATATATGGTGTTAAAGGGACGTAATAGATAAGATTTTATGATACTGTATCCAAATGAACAAATCACAACATGTCAGAGAGGTTCACAGGCTTCTTAAAAAATTATACCCCAATCCGGTTTCCTTTTTAGATTATAATTCCCCTTATCAGTTGATGATAGCTGTTATTCTATCAGCTCAAACTACGGATGCACAGGTAAATAAGGTGACACCTGAGTTGTTCGAAAAATATCCTGATCCTAAGGGTCTTATGGTTTCCGATATAGTCGAGGTCGAGAGAATTATCAGATCCACAGGATTTTATAAAGTAAAAGCACGAAATATTACCAGCGCAGCCAAAAAATTGGTGTTGGATTATAATTCTGAAGTACCTGAAGATATGAATGAGCTTTTGACACTTTCAGGCGTTGGAAGAAAAAGTGCAAATGTAATAAGGGCACATTGTTATAATAAACCGGCAATAATTGTTGATACCCATTTTGCCAGAGTTGCAACACGTATTGGTCTAACTAAGTCATCGAATCCAAAAGTTATTGAGACCGATCTATTGTTAATAACCGATAAAGAAATACAGACAGATTATTCCATGGCAATTAATATTCATGGAAGGAAATTTTGTACTGCCAGGAATCCTCTATGCACAGAGTGCGTATTAAGCAGTATTTGTCGATATTATATCAATCTTTCAGAATAATCCTGTTCCATTTCTCTTTTGACATATGTTCTCCGATAATATTTGTGCTCAGGAAGTCAGTAAGGTTCTCGAACTGTTTTGCTGTTTCAGGTTTAATAACATGTTCTATTCTACATGCTGTCGCCTGGGCCTCTTCTTCAGTAAACATAAAAATTTTTTGGAGAAAGCTGGCAATTGTTTCATGTCTTTCTTTTACGGATTGGGCAATAGTTCTGCCCTTTTTTGACAGTTTTATATGAGAATTTTTTTCATATAAAACAAGTTCCTTTCCTCTAAGTGTTTTCAGCGCTCCAATAACAGACGGCATTCGAACCTTAAGATCTTTTGCAATATCTTTTACTTTTGCAATATCATTAATTGTTTCCATCTTAAGGATTGATTCAAGGTAATCTTCCATACTTGGCGTAAGATTATAATTATTATTCATATAAGGAGATTATAGTACATTTGAGTATAGACAGCAACTTTAATTCAGTCTTAATTCCTTGACACAAAGGTAAAAACCCCTTTATCATTATATATTAGTATTGGTGATCAGCAATAAAAGTCAAATTGCTTTTGGGGGATAGATTGAGCAATCTGTCAGAAAGTATAAAAACAAAATTAGCTGCAATGGCAGAAGACTATATCAGACAGCTTCCTGCACGGTTCAATGAAATATTAGTAGATGCTGAAAATGCCAAAGTTGATGGGAGCAGAGAATCTCTGGAGATTCTTAAAAATTCCATTCATAAATTAGCCGGGTCTGGTGCAACCTTCGGCTTTGATGAACTATCTGAAAAATCAAAGAAACTTGAAGAATATTTAAGTTCTTTTCTACAGGAGAGCATGAAGTCCATATCTCCTGACTGGAGTGAATTCAGCTATTCTCTGTCTGAAATTGAAGGTATATGTAAACCGGAAGAATTTGAAGAGCTTGAAGAGTTGGATGAAATGGCAATTCCAGAGGCTGCGAATAGTAGTATAGATCTTCAGGCAGATCGATATGAAAGGAATATGCTGATTTATCTTTCAGATAAGGAAGATTCAGTTCTTTCCGGAATTTCTGACCAGATGGCGATATTTGGTTTTCAGATAGAAGCCTTACATACTATTTCTGAAATAGAAAAATTTCTTAAGCATGATAAGTGCAGAGTTTTAATAGTCAATTCATCTTTTATTGAGCACAATGAGACTAATGGCCTAAGGCTCATGGAGTTAAAGAAGAGCTGTTCATTTACTCTTTCTGTTATTTTTATTGCTGATCGTGGTGACTTTGATCTTCGGCTAAAGACTGTTAAATCAGGTGGAGATGCCTTTTTTGTATTACCTCTGGATACCGGTATTCTGGTAGATAAAATTGATAAGCTGACTTCACGGACAAATCATCCCCCTTATCATGTTCTTTTAATTGATGATGATCCTGAACAGATTGCATACTATGCATTTGTATTACAACAGGCAGGTATGATAACTTCAGTTGCATCAGATCCAAAGAGGATAATAGAGGTTCTCGTAGAATCCAAGCCTGAACTAATCCTGATGGATATGTACATGCCTGCATGCAGCGGTATTGAACTTGCAGCTATTATTCGTCAACATGAAGCATTTTTGACCATTCCAATTATTTTTCTTTCTGCCGAAAAATCTGAAGACAAGCAGCTCGAAGCGATGAGATCAGGAGCTGACGATTTTCTTACAAAACCAATAAGGCCGGAAACCTTAATAATCCGTATAAATGCCAAAGCTGTAAGGAGCAGAAATCTACGTTTCCTCATGGAGAGAGATTCTCTGACAGGATTGTTAAATCATGCCAATCTAAAAGAAAGAATTTCTATCGAGATGATGAGAGTAAAAAGAAGCGGCGGTAATTTGTGTTATGCTATGATAGATGCAGATCATTTTAAAAATGTAAACGATACATATGGACATCTTGCAGGTGATCTTGTTCTAAAAAGTCTTTCACGAATGCTTCAGGATCGTTTAAGGCGAACTGATATTATAGGGCGTTATGGCGGGGAGGAATTCGGAGTTATTCTGATAAATACAGATTCTGAAAATGCATATCGGGTAATGGAGGAAGTAAGGAAAAACTTTGCTCTTGTAAAACATAAATCTGATGAAAATGAGTTTTATGTTACATTCTCATGTGGAATTGCATCTTTCTCGGAATGTGAAAATCCCTCTGAACTAAATGATGCTGCTGATAAAGCGATGTATGAGGCAAAAACTTCCGGACGTAACAGGACCGTTGTGCATACTGTATAGGAGAGGAGTATGGCGGAAGGAAACAGGAGGATGGGGGAGAAAGGATTCCCGGATTATCAATAGTTTCCAGTCTTTATTCATCCGGTCTTCCTTCTTCCTTCACCTGTCTCCCCATTCGTATTTCCCATTTCGTTTCCCATCTAATATTTTCCCACCAAATATCATTGATGGTCTCAATCCGGATAAGTTCCATGCTGTTTTTTTTCCATCTTAGCGGAGCTTCTGTTTCTGAGTGTATAAAAGTAAGAACCTCTTCAAGAGCTAACTTCTTATCAACTGTGGCAAGATAAATTCCTTTCTGCAGGTTTATAAATCCTTCTGTTCCGGGGCTAATCCGATCGACTCGTATTTTTTCTATTTCATTGGTAAAATTAATATTATTGATTTGCAGATATATGTCACCTCTTTCGGTTGCTGTGTAAACAGAAGTGCATTCGGCTTCCGGAATTATCAGTCCTTTGAAGAGTTCTTTGTTTATAGATTCAGAGATATAGGCAATAGGAACCATCACCGGTAGACATCTGGATGATACCAGACCGAATTCTTTGAAGAGCCGGGTCCTTAATTGCTGGATTTTTAGAACTATATCCTCCGAAGGGATAATGGAGAGTAGAAAATATTTCATTGTCTGAAGATGACACAATTTAAAATTATTATAAAGGGGCAGCTTATGTATATTAAAATTGATTTGTTATTTATTGCAGTTTGTCTTCTACCATGTTAGTCTTGTAGTTAGGAGGGAATTAGTATGAAAAGAAAAATAGAACGTATTTCAAATGATATCACAGAGATACTAAAAGCTATTCCCGGAGTGGACTGTATTCTTTTGCATGAATCCACAGAAAAAGATGTAGTAAATCCTTACTTTTTTCTAAGTTTCGATGTCTATTACAATGGTTCTTTTCCCGGTGTAGATGAAAGACGAAAACTTTTTGAGGATGCAGGCGCTTTTGAATCTTCCCACTATAGCATTAAAGACCGGTTTTTTCTGGAAGATATACCTGTCAGAATTGAATATAAGCAAAAAGACAGAGTAGATATAATCATGGATGATAAAGAGGGTAATCTGTGGGCATTTCATGACAATGGAACATATATGTTCTACAGACTTCAGACTGGAAAAGTAATGTATAAGAGCAGTGACTGGATAGAGATTACCCGTAACAAGTTGACTACTCTTCCTGAATCGTTCTGGACTGCTCTTAGGGACTCTTCTCTTAGATCACTTGAGCATAATCTTGTAGACCTTAGCTCTGCTGCAATAAACAGAGATAATCTGTTCTATATGGTTTCTTTGTCGGGGTATATCAAAGATCTATGCAGTTTTATGTTTGCTGTAAACCGGAAATTTGAACCATCAAGAAGAAGACTTTCCAATCAGATAATGAAGCTGGATATAATTCCTGAAAATTTTGCCGGTAGATTTGACAGCCTGATTAGAGAAGATACAGAGTTCCCGCCATCCAGAAAAAGGGAGGTTGCAAAATTACTTACAAAAAGCCTGATTCATCTGTATTAAAGA
>CBDVAD010000212.1:0-6704 GCA_965371875.1 uncultured bacterium | reverse complement strand
GGAAAGTAAAAAGCGCCTACCATGGTCTTAAGGAAATTGATTACAGAGAGCAAAACAGAATTTACAAAGAGATGGCAATTGATATTAAAAGCTCCGAGTTTGTCAGCCTGGATACATCTTTTGCCATTTCAAGCGGTGTAATTTTCTCTCAACTGGTTCAGATGAAAGAGGATGGAGAAAAACTTCCAAATTACCATCAGATCGCTGATGATATAAAAGCTGTCCTGGACATAATACATCAGGATGATACTCTTAAAGCCTATCTTAAAAATGATTTTGGGAAATATGTTATTCCGGATCCACAGGTTCCTGCACTCATGGAGCGTTATCTGGATTATGGTAAGAAGCTTATAATTATTACCAATTCCGATTATGACTACACAAAAGCACTACTGGATTATGCACTGAATCCCTACTGGGGAAAATATAAAAGATGGGAAGATGTATTTGACCTTGTAATTACTCTGGCAGATAAGCCCGGTTTTTTTGAACACCCTGGAGGATTTCTTAAAATTGATCAGCAAACCGGCCAGATGTCTAATCACCTCGGATCTGTAGCAAAAGGTATCTATCAGGGAGGCTGGTTCCAAAAACTTCAGGATGATCTGGGAGTTCCCGGAAGTGAAATTCTCTATATCGGAGATCATATCTATGGTGATGTTGTTTCAATTAAAAAATACTGTTCATGGAGAACTGCCCTGGTCCTTGGAGATCTTGAACAGGAGATAGAGAGTCTTAAAAAATCAAAAAGTGTACAGAAACAGATAAACTCTCTTATGGATGAAAAATCTGTTCTGGAAAAAAAACTTAACAAACAGGGAACCGGCAGACGTACAAGAGAAAAACTCTATGAGGAAATTGATCAGATGAACGGCCTTATATCTGAACAGCTCGGAATCTTTAAAAAATTCTTCAACCCCTACTGGGGAGAGATCCTTCGTGCCGGCTCTGAAGAGAGTAGATTTGCAGAACAGGTAGAGAAATATGCCTGTATTTATATGACTAAAGTTTCTGATCTGGGGGAGCATTCACCCAGGACATACTTCCGTCCAATTAAAAGAATTCTGCCCCATGAGGCTGAAGCTATGAAATAGCAGAATTTAGTTAATTTATTTCCTCTCTGATATCATGTAATCGGATACTTATTACTTTCTTATAATTCACAAAATCCTTATCGGTTGTAAAAATACTTATTTTGTTATTAATTGCTGCTGCACATATTAAGAAATCAATATGAGATCCCTGTATCCCTTTTCTTCTACAATTATTGGATAGTTCTGCTGCCTTCTCATAATCTTCCTGTCCCAATTGTAGATCATCAAATGCCTTTAATTTTTCTTTCAGATCATTAGACTTTACCTCATCTGACAGTCCTGATAATAACTCCTGTCGTATGGGACCAATTATTACTACCCTCAGTTCATATATTACTTCCTTCAATTCTTTTACTACTTTCTTTTCATTCGGGCTTAAAGTCTTTTTCCTTAAGGCCAGAGACCATACTGATGTATCTATCAGGACTCTCATTTTCTATTTCTCGTATTTTTGTAGTCATAATCATCTTCATATTTAATTTTTCCAAATAAACTTATTATTTCCTCCTGCTTTCTTCTTTGAACAAATTCCTTCAGTGCAAGATTCACCGTATCTTTCTTTGTTTTTATGCCGGCAATTCTCTGTGCTATTATTAATATTTCATCATTAATTGCAAGGTTTGTAGCCATCTAACCCTCCGTTTATGTGTAAAATATAACACAATAAGATGTGTAAAGCAAGCGAAACAATCTTGATACTTATATCCAAAAAATTTGATCAATAGATATCAATGTGATACCTTTTATATTAGTACATTTTCCAAAGGACCTTAAAATGAACTTCACACAAAGATTGTTTTTATTTTTCTCTTTTGTTCTGTTACTATTTATAGTCGGATGTAAAAGTCAGGTTAAAGCTCCCGAAACTGTGGAATCAGAATCCTGGACAAGACACTGGGGGTCAGACAAAAATGATATTGGAGAAGATATGGTCGTTACCGACACTGGTATCTATATAACTGGTGTAACCCTCGGTGAATTAAACAGTAATAAATCTGCAGGAGAATGGGATATCTTCCTTACAAAATATAGTTTTAAAGGAGATTATAAATGGACAGTACAATGGGGCACTGAGGGAAGAGATAGTGGATGCGGAATTGATGCAGATTCCACAGGTATTTATATTACCGGTTACGTAAATGGATCACTGGACAGCAATATTTATAATGGGGGAGATGATGTTTTTCTTACTAAATTTGATTTTACCGGAACAAAATTATGGACAGTACAGATGGGGACTGCTGGTGATGACTGCGGATATGGATTAACAGTTGATTCTTCGGGCATCTATGTTACAGGATTTACAAACGGAGATTTTGAAGACAACAGCTCTGCCGGAAAAGATGATATCTTCCTAATCAAATTCAATACTGAAGGTGTGTTGCTGTGGACCAGGCAGTGGGGCACTGAGAACGTTGAATGGGGCAATAATATTTCAGTCTGTACTACTGGAGTATACGTCACAGGTTTTACAAAAGGAGATCTTTCCGGTAATAAAAATTCAGGCTTTAATGATATTTTCCTTACAAAATATAATTCTGAAGGAACACATCAATGGACCAGACAATGGGGAACAGAGAACAATGATGAAGGCAACAGTGTTGTATCAGGCTCTACGGGAATATATGTTGCCGGCAGGACAAATGGAAATCTTGATGGAAACAGAAGAATAGGATTGGATGATATTTTTCTTACAAAATATAACCCCACAGGTAAAAAACAATGGACAGAACAATTAGGAACAAAAAAGAATGACAATGCCTTCGCCCTGGCAATATCGAACACAGCAATTTTTATTACCGGTGTAACCGATGGAGAGTTTAAAGCTAATAAGAATTTAGGAAGTAGTGATATTTATCTTGCCAATTATAATTTATCAGGAAAAAAACAATGGATAAAACAATTGGGAACTGGCGGATTTGATTATGGAAGAGCTGTAGCTTTTAAGAGTACCGATATTTATATAAGTGGTGATACTTCATTTAGTCCTGACAATAAAAAGAATATCGGAGATAATCGGGATATTTTCTTAAAGAAATGGAGAATCCTTCAGTATCAATGAGGCTGTCTTATAATCATGCTGCCTGAATTAAGTGTTCTGTAAATATTTTTGATAAGTCAACACCCACACTTGATACTTTTATAATTACAGCCTAGTATGGATTGATAACCTCCGGATAGATATAAAAATGGTTATCAAATCCAATGGATTAAAGAGAGGTTGAAATTTGAATAATTTAACAGTTCTGCCCTATACCCCGCAACTAAAAGCTTTATTTACGATTATTAGAAACAAGGATACAAAACGAAATGAGTTTATCTTTTACTCCGAAAGAGTTATCAGATTACTTATTGAAGAAGCATTAAATCTGTTACCAACACAGGAAAAAATAGTTACAACTCCGACAGGAGCTCAGTTTTCAGGCAGTGAGTTTCTGGGAAAACTCTGTGCGGTTCCAATTGTAAGAGCCGGAGAATCTATGGAAAAAGCTGTAAGAGAAGTTTGCAGAGCAATTAGAATAGGGAAAATACTGATTCAGCGTGATGAAGAGACGGCTCAACCAAAACTTATATATGAGAAACTACCCGAGGACATTGCAAAAAGACATGTACTATTACTGGATCCTATGCTTGCAACCGGAGGCTCAGTATGTAAAGCCATAGAAGTACTTAAGGATCATGGGGTATCAGAAGAAAAAATTATTTTCGTAAATCTGATTTCAGCTCCAAAGGGTATTGAAACTTTTCAAAAATGCGCACCCAATACAAAAATTATTACCGGATTTATCGATCCGGAACTCAACGACAAGGCGTATATTATTCCGGGACTTGGTGATTTTGGGGATCTATACTTCGGCACTCAATTTTAGTGAACTACAGGATTACCGGACAGACTCATCCCCTTGTCAGCTTCCTGTACTTAATTCTATGGGGCTGATTTGCTGAATCACCTAACCGGCGTTTACGATCCTCTTCATACTCACTCCAGTTACCCTCAAACCAAAAAGACTTGCTGTCACCTTCAAATGCAAGTATATGAGTAGCAACCCTGTCCAGGAACCATCGGTCATGGCTTATAACAACAGCACATCCGCCGAAATGTTCAAGACCTTCTTCAAGTGCCCGTATCGTATTTATATCAAGATCATTGGTGGGCTCATCCAGAAGAAGTACATTTGCCTCTTCCTTAAGCATCATAGCAATATTTACCCTGTTCCTCTCACCACCGGATAGAATACCAACCTTCTTCTGCTGGTCTCCTCCGCCAAAGTTAAACTGGGAAACATAGGCTCTGCTGTTCATTTCCCGTTTACCAAAGTTTATAAGCTCCTGACCTCCGGAGATCATTTCCCAGACAGATTTGTCAGGATCAAGAAGTTCTCTGACCTGATCAACATAGGTAAGTTTTACAGTTTCTCCCACAGTAAAGGCACCTGAGTCTGAATTTTCCTGTCCTGTAATCATCTTAAAAAGAGTTGTTTTACCTGCTCCGTTTGCTCCGACAATACCTACAATGGCCCCTGGAGGAAGATCGAAGTTAAGATCTTCATACAGAATATTCTCTCCAAAAGCTTTGGAGACTCCTTCTGCTCTTATTACAATATTACCCAGACGGGGACCTGAAGGAATATAAATTTGTAAATCCTTTGCTCTTTCAGCTGTGTCCTGACTTAGAAGATTTTCGTAGGAATTGATTCTTGATTTTCCCCTTGCATGTCGTCCTTTGGTGGACATATGAATCCACTCAAGCTCCTGCTGGAGTGTCTTCTGTCTTACACTCTCCTGTTTCTCTTCATTGGCCAGGCGATTTTTTTTCTGCTCGAGCCATGAGGAATAATTCCCCTTCCAGGGAATCCCTTCTCCACGGTCAAGTTCAAGAATCCAGCCGGCTACATTATCCAGAAAATATCTATCGTGGGTTACAGCAATAATAGTTCCCTCATACTGACGAAGATGCTGCTCAAGCCAATAAACTGATTCTGCATCAAGATGATTTGTAGGCTCATCCAAAAGAAGAATATCCGGTTTCTGAAGAAGCAGCCGGCACAGCGCAACTCTACGATGCTCTCCACCTGAAAGATTTTTTATCTGCATTTCCTCGGGAGGACAACGCAAAGCATCCATTGCAAGTTCCAGGAGGTTATCAATTTCCCAGCCGTCAAGAACATCTATTCTATCCTGAACCATTCCCTGTCGTTCAAGAAGGGCATTCATTTCATCATCATCCATGGGTTCACCGAATTTCATATTTATCTCTTCATATTCAGCAAGGAGAGAAATAACTTCTCCTGCACCCTCTTCCACTATTTGACGAACAGTCTTTTCCGGATCAAGTTTAGGTTCCTGCTCCAGAAAACCAATTGTAAAACCTTCAGAAATAACAGTTTCACCAATAAAATCTTTATCTACTCCAGCCAGAATTTTTAATAGTGTAGATTTACCACTTCCATTCAAACCAAGAACGCCTATTTTTGCACCATAAAAATATGAAAGATAGATATCTTTTAGGATTTCCTTGTGATTATGTTTTTTACTTACCCCTACCATGGAATATATTACTTTCTTATCATCCGCCATCTAATTCCCCTGTTTTGTTTCATACCTGGCTGCTATGGATTCATGAACTCCAGCCTCTTCCGGTTTATTTCGTTTTCTACACCCTGCCGCATAAATTCGGCACTTCCGGACAAGTTCCTGTTCCGCCAGCTTCTGGTTTTCAGGAGAAAAATATCTCTGTTCGACCAGACTCTGCAGACCTCTGATCCTGAAAATCTCTATATGCCCATACTTTTCTGAAAGTTGGTCTCCATGACCAGCACGTTTGGTTATAAGCGGTTCATCAATATAACCCACATTATTGGAATCTGTTAATCTGAGCCACAGTTCATAATCCTCTGCAATCTCCAGATCATCCCTGAATCCCCCAAGTTCCTCATAGAGTTTCTTCTCTATAAGAACTGTAGAAGGCCCAATAATACATTTTTCGAGGGCATCCTGAAAGATATCTCCGAATCTTTTATGATTAAAACCAGCCTGGCTTACAGTCTTTCCATTTCTAATCCACGTTTCCCGGGTATGTACTATTCTACAGGAAGGATTCTTTGTCAGATAATTCAACTGCCTGTCAATCTTTTCTGCCATCCACAAATCATCAGAATCAAGAAAGGCAATATATCTTCCGGTTGCTATATCAACACCCCTGTTCCTGACCAGACCAGGCATTCCACTGTGCTTCAGCTTGATATATTTAACCCGTAAGTCATCTGCATAATAGGTTGGAAGCAGGGAAGTCATGTCGATAGATCCATCATCTACTATAATCAATTCCAGATCACGAAAAGTCTGTCCAATGACTGAAGATACAGCCTCTTTCGCCAGTTCAAAACGATTGTATACAGGAATAATAACTGAAACAACTGGTAAATTTGTTTTTAACATAGCTTATAATAAGCGAAGTATGCGCAGGAAGTATATACATTAACTTGTTACAGGGGGATTAATATTTTAGATAGACTGTAATAAGCGAAGTATGCGCAGGAAGTATATACATTAACTTGTTCAAGTAAGCCCTGCGGGCGGCATCTAACCTACTAAGACCATATCTCAAGC
>CBDVAD010000211.1:0-6705 GCA_965371875.1 uncultured bacterium | reverse complement strand
CGGGAAGCATCTCTCCTATACCATGCAGATATTCATACTCCCCATCTTCTTTAGAACTTTCAAGGATTTCTCCAGAGTTATCCATCAGAATATATTCCAATGTAACAATTGTATTTTTACCTACTTTCATATTATACCCCTATTGTATTGATGAATGGGCCTCATTCAGAGCACTAAAATATCAATTATAATTAAGTCAGAATAAGAATAACCAATTAGGATAAGTTAATGGAATGCTGCTTATTTGCTCTTACAATTTTTCTTGCAAGAAGCTTTGAGAGAAAAATACCATAATGTGGGTATTTTTTCATTACCTGCACAAACGCCTTTCTTGAAATTTTAATCAATTTACCCTGTTCTTCTGCATAAACAGCAGCACTTCGTTTATTATTAAGAAGGAAAGCCATCTCCCCCATGAACATATCCGCAGGGCTGAGTGAACCTACAACTTGATTATTAAAAATAACTTTATACCGCCCACTTGCTATGTAATAAAGAAAGTTACCTTTTTCACCTTCTTTAAAAACCATATCTCCCTTGGCAGGGTAGATTGCCTCTTCCCCCGAAAACCCTTCAGGTGTCTTTCTGACAATCGACTCATCATGTGTTACTGTAATACTAACCTCATTGCCAATTTCATTATATTCTACAGATTCCGAAAAAGCCTCTGCCATTATTATTCCACGCCCATGCTGGGACAAAGGATCATCAGCATCCACTTTTTGTTTAATTTTAGATACATCAAAACCCTCTCCTTCATCACGAATACTGAAAATCGTTCCATCCGGCGAAGAATCCCACTCAAAATGTATCCTTTTGGCAGCTATTACAGGGTCCTTACATTTTTCCACAACAAGATCTATGACACTTTTTCCACTTTCAAGAAATTCCGTCTTTTCATCAAAACTAATACCGCAATGGCCATGTTCTATCCCATTTACAATAAGTTCAGAAAGTGCCAGCTGGAGATGCATCTTATTTTCAGGTTTAAGATATCCCTTCTGGACCAGATCAGTAACAGCAATACCAGCATATATGGAAACAGCCAGAATATCGTTATCGATAGAAAAAGAACCCGTAGAATGCTCCATGAAATGGCTGTAAAGTTCTTTCTGATAGATAAGCTGCCAGTTTTCGGTAATAATCTTAACACTTTTTACTATATGACTGGTAATCCTGGAATAATCCAGCATGACAAGAACATTCAGATCTTTCATCTCTTCCATAAGATCATGCTCATTTTGTGTTGTGCTGTCATATAGACCTATTATTCCGAAACTATGGAGCCAGGAGTCCTTACGAACCTGGTCAGCCATCGATTTGTAGGACACTTTTGGATCACCATAATTAAGGATTACAACTTCTGGAAGATCAAAATTGAGAGATTCTAATACTCTCTTTTCATTTGCCATCATAACCATTGGGAAATTAAAACATCTATCTCTTCTAAAAGCTGTTTCTATTTTTTCTTTTATCTGCTGATCTGAATTGATAAGAACAATAAATCCCATAAATACCTTCTCCAAAAAAAAGCCGAACCTTCTTCTAGGTTCGGCTATTTCTGCTTAAAAAAGTAGGATTAATTCAGTCTTATTTATTTGTCCAGATATTTTGAAACAAAAGCTTCGGCGTTTTGTATCGAACCGCCTGCCGCTCCCTTAACAACATTATTAACAAGAAGTGCAAATCCAATTCGCCTGCCCTGTTTTTTTAATCGGCCTGTAAAAACAGTCATCCCTGCAGGGCTTCCATAAAAAGCCTGCTTTGTCTGGGGAAGATTTTCCTGTGGATCATACTCAATAGGAAGCAGAGGTGTTGAAGGCAAATGCTCTATACCATTGGCAGAATCATTCCAGGCCTTGATGACATCATCGAGATCTATATCCTGTTCAAATTCAACCCATACTGTCTCCAGATGTCCAAACATTATTGGTACCCGAACACAAAATGGGAAGATTTCAGTTTCAACAGAAAGAATCTTTTTAAACTCAATAATCATCTTTTCTTCTTCAGTCCCAATGTAGGGAATGACATTATTTGTAATATCCAATGCTGACAAGCCAGGATGCCCTGCACCACTGACTGACTGATATGTAGAAACAGACAGATCTTTTATTCCAAATTTCTTTAAAGGCGCCATTGCAACTGCCAGTCCGGTAGTTGAACAATTAGCATTTGTAACAATAAATCCTTTTCCAGGATAACCCTGTTTTTCTATCCAGCCTAAGGATTCAATATTTGCTTCGGGAATCATTATTGGAACATCTTCCTCATATCGCATAGCTGCAGCATTTGAAAAAACTGCAAATCCTGCTTCTATTAAAAGCGGTTCTATTTTTTCTGCTACAGGATTTGGAAGAGCCGAAAAGACAATCTGGATCCCCTCTGCCTTCATGGCATCTATATCAAAGCTGTTTATAGTAATACCCTGTATATTTTTGGGTATCTCCATTGGAAGGATCCAATGAACATCATTTCCATACTTCTTGCCTACTCTGGATTCAGAAGCACTAATGCGTGTTATTTCAAACCATGGATGATCAGACAGCATCCACATAAATACCTGTCCAACGGCACCTGTAGCTCCCAAAAGTGCTGTCTTTATTTTTGTCTCCCTCTTAAACTCATCTTTTCTGGGATTGCTTATCATGAAATACTCCTTAGGTTGCATTGCCGAGCAGGGACGTAGTCCCGACCAGGCTTGGGAATTTATACTGCCAATATGATAAATGTAGAGGATTATGTCAATAGGAATTACACATAATGTAACTTATTTATACTTTTTTTTACTATTGCAACAAAATGTTATAAAATTTGTCTTGGGCTAACTGTACCTGTACTTCACTCATATAACCAGTTCGGACACATAGCTCCAGAAGGTGCTTGCTTAGCATCTCAGTTTTTTCACGAGTAGAAGATTCGCCAATTCTTTTAATAACAACTTTATAAGAATCATCAAATTCTTCAACCAGACTGACATATGTTGTGAAGTCTTCGTTTCCCTGTATTCTATAATCCTTCATATGAACCTCCGCATAAAAACATACAATTAAATTATCGGAGCTATCAGAAACTTACTTTACATGAATTACACAGGGACAGATACAGTTATAGAAAGGCCATTTTCAGCAACAATACTGATTTCACCATCAATCTGTCCGACAAGACTCTTTACTATATGGAAACCCAGACTGGAGGATTTTTGAAGATCATCAATAGAATTAATACCAATACCGTTGTCTTTAACTCTAATTCCGGAGTACTCACCCTGTTTCTCTATGATCTCAACAAATATTCGCCCTCCCCCAACGGGGAATGCGTATTTAAGTGAATTGGAAATTAGTTCATTTATTATTAGCCCCAAAGGAATTGCAGTATCAAGAGGTACTATAAGATCATTATCACCGGAAACCATTATTATAGATGTATCTACAGAAAACTCAGACATATTTTTTACTAATGAATCAAGATAACTATTCATGGAAATTTGTGAAAAATCATCTGAATTATATAGTTGTTCATGAACCTCAGACATGGCACGGATTCTATTAATTGTTGCATTAAGCGCATCTTCTATACTATCAGATTCATTTTTTTGAAGGTTTAATAAACTAAGAATAATTTGCAGATTATTCTTAACCCTATGGTGAACCTCACTTATAAGCACATTTTTTTCTTTTACAGTATTTATCAGTTCTTTTTCATTCTCTTCCCGCTCATGAATTTCCTGTCTGATTTTTTTAAAAGTACGATTAAACGCAGAAACAAGAAAATCAATCTCATCATGTGTTTTAAATATTCTCTTTCTCGGAAATATTGCTGTAGAATAATCTGATTTATCCTGTATTATCATAGCAAGATCCGAAATTGGTCTGGCAATAAAATAATTAACCAGAATAAAAAGAATTATAAAAATCAGAGAAACAACAAGGCCGGCCCTAAGAAAAATTTTAATCAGATGCTCTACAAGAATTTCGCCTATCTGCGGCAGTTGGTATTGTACATCCAGCACTCCCAACCTGACAATTTTACCGTCATACTGATAATCAAGATCATAACTCAAACTCTTAAAATCACCACTTCCAATCCGGCCGGCGCTAATTACATTATCTTCAGCACTTGTTATGGAGATATAAGAAACCCCACCTATATTATAAATACTATGGACTGAATTCTCCAACTGTTTATCATCAAAAACCCAAAGACTGTGAGTTATAATGTCAAGAAAAGCAACAGGAATTCTATCGAGCCTTCCGTTCAGTTCTCCTAATTTTTGTTTATATTCCAATCTTACTTCGACAGAGACCATTATGAGTATAATAATAAATGCCGCCGTTACAAGCGTAAAAAGGAGTTGTCTTGTGATGATACTAAACTGAACCTTTTGATATCTCATAAATTACTGAAAAACCAGATATTCCTCCATTATTTCAGTATACCGCCCGCTTTCCTTTTTTGCCCTAAGACCAGCTGCAATGTCAGATATTAAATCTTCATGCTTACTGTGCATATAGAGGTACATACCTCTGCCGGAGAGGGGAGGATCAAGAATAAAAACATCTATCAATCCGTCTCTTTCTATCTTACTCAATCCCCTTAACCTGCTGTATAAAATCAGATCAACTCTGTCAGTCAGCAGCATCTTAAAAAGACTATCCTCATTACTTACAAGAGTAACCTCAGTAGAGGCTGGAACATTATTCTTAAGATAGACCCAACCGTTGATATATGCCACATTATAATCTGTCAGGCTCTCCCAGTCAGAGATAACAATATCCGGATCCTTCGAATAGGCTACAAAATAAAACTCCACTAACGCTTCCGGAACTAAGCGAAGATTCTTATACTCAACTTCCCTTCCTTCAGTTCTGGCATATTCACCATCATCAATTCCGTTGTCAGCATTCTGAATGGAACGTTTTGAGAGAAGATGATTGATTTTTATATCTATATTCAGATCATCAAAAACTTCTTCTAACAGAATATCGTAAAAGCCGGTATTATCCGGGGTGGAATATGGGGCAGTATCAGCAGAGTTGAGTGAAAGTTCCAGTGCAGAGATGTTTACAGAACCCAAAAACAGAATCAATACAATAATATTATATACTTTCATTCTATCTACCTCCACTTTATCCAATTATATTGAACCATAATCTATTCCGCAAGTTATTTAATCAAGCAAATCTGCAGCTGAGGCATTAGACAAAACCTGTTCAGGATTCTTACATCCAGGGATCACAGCAGTCACTGCAGAATTTTTCAGACACCAGGCAAGGGCCCAGGATGCCATTGAGACCCCTTCAGGAACTTCTTTCTGACCTATTCGCGAAACTTCTTCAAGTCTGTCCTGAGTCCCCTGATCTGCTCTGCTTGCCCGTACATTTGCACCTGTAAACTGATGGCCTGGCTTATATTTTCCGCTTAAGAGTCCGCTTGCCAGAGGAACTCTTGCAAAAACACCAAGGTTATCTTTAAGACATTGAGGCAGGACCTTTTCCTCGGGAGCTTTGTCCAGGCGGTTATACACAACCTGAATAGTTTCTGCTCCTATCTCTTTCGCGCGGGCTGTTTGAAATATATTATCATTACCACTAATAGACAGTCCAAGATGCCTGATTTTCCCCTTTTCCATCTGCCGCTGAAGGGCATCCCAAAGTCCGTCAATCTGAAATTCATCATCTGTGCCGGAATGCATCTGGTAAATATCAATATAGTCAGTCTTAAGGCTTTTCAGAGATTCATCAAGTTGTTTTACCATATCATCCGGATCAAAATGTCTGGTTCTGTCCATAAATCCATGATAATGATGTCCGAATTTTGTAGCAACAACCCATTTATCACGCTGGTTTCCAATTGAATTTCCAATAAAGGATTCTGAAAGATGATCTCCATAACATTCTGCAGTATCTATTAAATTAATTCCGGCATCTTTCGCTGTACCAAGAATTGCATCAACCTCTTTTTGAGTAAAATCTACGCCCCATTCCCCGCCAAACTGCCAGGTACCTACACCAATTACACTTACTTCAAGGCCTGTACTTCCAAGGGTTCTGTATTTCATGTTTTCCTCCGTTTTTTAATATTTATATAATAAGAATTATCTCTTAACCTTAATAAAAGGAAGTAGATCCTTCATGCATCAAGTTAAGGATCCATTCAGATATTTATGCACAATACTGGAAATAAGCGTCTGGTAAGGAATACCCTCTTCCACAGCTCGAATTTGAATCTGGTTATAATCCTTTTGAGTAAGTCTTAAATTTATTCTTTTATTCTTCTTAAGGGTATTCCGGGCAGCAGCTACAGCCTTCTTTTTTTCCTGATCAAAGTTATCAACCTGCTGCCATTCATCACGCTCAATTGATTCCATCAATTCTTTTTCTTCCTGATCAAGGGGCCCAAATGACTGCTTACTTAGACGTTCCATAGTTTATCTCCCTTCAATTTATAAAGCTTAGTAAATTTCCTACTGGGAAAAGCTGTTTTAAGAAATATTTCATCAACTGTCTCTACGAAAGGAACCACAACAGCATAATTATCAATATCAAGAATTGTTGGGTTTGCGCCCTTCAATACAGAAGAATAAAGCCAAGTCGCATCTATCTCGGTTTTGGTGTAATAGTTTACAAGTTCACCAGTACCAACACCAGAACCCGTACCAGTTAGATAATTTGCGGCTACGAATTCACGTGTTGCCACAATCTG
>CBDVAD010000210.1:0-6709 GCA_965371875.1 uncultured bacterium | reverse complement strand
TATAATTCGTTAAGGAGAAAAAAATGAAATTAACAACTTTTCTTATTACAGTTGTAGTAGCATTATTGCTCTTTGGTTGTGCCTCAACTGGTGAGGTTACTGAGCCGGTAGTTGTAGAAACAACTGAGACTGTTACAGAAGAGATAAAAAAAGAACCTGTAAAAATAGTTACTACTGTGTTTTATCCTGTTATTGAAGAATCTTATTTCGGAGATGGAGTTAAAGACGAATACTATGTTTTTACATATGATGACAGTGGTGTTTTTCTTTTAAAAGAAGAATTGTTTAGAGCTGATGATATACTTCAGGAGTCTGTTGTATATGAATATACGGGTTCTGAATCCAGTCTTGGACGTATTTTCGACGCTGCCGGAGTCCTTCTTTCTTATGGGCTTGACACTATGGATGCAGATGGAAATATACTCACTAAGGAAAAATTTGACAGCAGGGATGTAATGCAGTCCAGATCTGAATATGTTTATAAAAATGGAATGAAGTCTGTCTGGAGAGTGTATGGAGCGTCTCTGAATCTTCTTAGTACTACTAATTATATATATACCGGCAATCTTTTAACCCGAATAGACAGTCTTAGTCCAGGTGGTGAAATAGAGGATTATTTTGAATTGAATTATGATAATAGTGGAATGCTTCTTAAGAATATTCATTACAGTGCTGATGGGGGAATTGAAGGTTCAAGTTCTTTTGAGTATAAGGACGGCTATCTTGTACTGGAAAAAATCCATAGGGAAAATGGATCTGTTCAAAGAAAAATATTGTTTATAAATGATCAGTTTGGTAACCCTGTTGAAACTATTTTTATGGATGCAGGAGATAATGTTCAGGAACGTATTGTTCGTGTATATAAAAG
This sequence comes from uncultured bacterium, assembly GCA_965371875.1. Lineage (GTDB taxonomy): Bacteria > Spirochaetota > Spirochaetia > B11-G9 > B11-G9 > JAJRQE01. The sequence goes on along the minus strand of CBDVAD010000210.1, from coordinate 5,841 downwards.
CAGGGAAGTAATAAGTTATGAAAAATAGATCAATCCTAATTATAGCAATAGTTTTAATTTTACTGTTTGTTGCTGCGGCAATGCCTGCAAATGAGGTTTCCGCTGTCTGGACACGCTTATTCAGAAGAGCAACCACTCTATCTCAAAAGTCCAATATAATGGTCAATATTGTTGAACAGCATGACAGAAATATGATCCCGGTTCTAATGGAAGCCATTGAAGCTCAGGTTGGTGAGTTTGAAAATTCAGGTGATGTAACAGCCAGATTAAAAACTACTGAATATACAAAGATGGTGGTTAAAGAATTAGGACGGCTAAAGGCCACTGAAGCTGCTCCTTTTATCTGGCAGATAGTCGAGGCTGTGGATGATCCTTTTCTTAAAGGCGAGGCGATAATTGCACTTGGTAAAGTTGGTGCAAGACAGTACACTGTCGAGTTAAATTTAATGCTCCGTAATCTTAATTTTAATTTTGGTGATATTCAGGATCAGAGAGGAAATGAAATAGTTGCCTTTTCATTGGTTCAGGCTTTGGCTCGACTGAAACAGCCGGAAAGTTATTCTCCACTGTTTTTTGCGTCTACAGGATGGTATTCTTCCAGAAGCGGTGTCAGGGAAAAAGCTGGAAAAGCAATGATAAATATTCTGGATGACCCAACGGAACAGCTTTTGAAAATTTTAGAAGAAAGTAAAGCATATGATATTAAACTTGCAGCTCTTTCTGCCGGGGAAAAATCGGGAGCAAGTGATGATAATAAAGCCGCTCTTGCAGTACTGGCACTAAAAGACGGTCTTCAAAGTTCAGCAAAGAATCCAACAGAAAAAGCATTGCTTAAAAGTCTTAGAGTCAAGGCCTTGAATATATTGGAAATTCTGTCTGTAAAGCCTGAAGAAGCTGTTAAATTTATGGAAAGAATGCTGGTCCTTTACAGAACTGACAGACTATATGATATTGATGAAATGGTTGATCTGTTTGAGACATTGGGAACATTTTCCAGTGATGAAAGTGTGAAAGCTCAGACTGTATTTCTTGCCTATCTTACAGACAGGAAAGAAAGTGGTAGAGTTATCGATCTAAGAATATCAAAATCTTCTATTATTGCTATCGGTAATACAGGTAATCCTTTAGGATTCGAAGAGCTGACAAATGTACAGTATTCTGATTCCTGGGAAAGCTCTGTAAAAAGAGAAGCAAAAAACGCACTGGATAAATTAAACAACTAGTAGAGACGTAGCGTGCTATATAGCACGCTACGTCTTAAACAAATATATGTAAGGGCATGGCGCGCCGTGCCCCCACATTTTAAAACAATCATGCCTGGATAAGAGTCATTGCAGATGTAACCACAATGTCTTCTATGCTGCAGCCTCTGGATAGATCACTTATAGGTTTTGAAAAACCCTGGAGTATCGGACCCCATGCGTCTGCACCGGCCAGTCTTTGGGTTAGTTTATATCCAATATTACCTGATTGGAGATCCGGAAATATTAGTACATTGGCCTTTCCTGCAACCTTTGATCCCGGAGCCTTTTTTTCCCCTATGCTGCTAATAATTGCCGCATCCAGCTGAAGTTCCCCATCTATATTAAGATCAGGTCGCTTTTCTTTGGCAATTGCAAGTGCTTCCTTTACTTTGTCGATATTCTGGTGTTTTGAGGATCCCATTGTAGAAAATGAAAGCATTGCTGTTACAGGCTCAGTTCCAAGAAATATTTTACAGGTATCGGAAGATGCTATTGCTATTTCTGCCAGTTCTTTAGCAGTTGGATCAATGACTGTTGCACAATCAGAAAATACCATATTCCCATCCACTCCCCATTTGGTGTCATTCATGGTCATTATAAAACTGGATGAAGCGGTTTTTATACCAGGTTTTGTTTTTATTATTGTAAATGCGGCAATAAGAACATTTCCTGAAGAGTTTTGGGCCCCGGCGACCATGCCGTCTACAATCCCTTTTCTTAACATCATTGCTCCCCAGGAGAGTGGGTTTTTGATAATTTTTTCTGCCAGCCCAATGGAAATTTTCTTATGTTTTCTAAGTTCATAATATTCCTCTTTGAACTCCTGCAGGAGATCTGAGTCAGATGGATCAACAAGAGTAAAGCCCGAGAGATCTACATCATTTTCTTTTGCCACAGCTTCAATCTCTTTGATTGCTCCAACAAGGAATACCTCAGAAGCTATTCCTTTATCGATAATAATTCGGGCTGCTGCCAGGGTTCTTGGCTCTGTTCCTTCCGGCAGTACCAGTTTTTTTTTCATACTTTTTGCTCTATCAATCATTGTTTCAGAAAATGACATTGATGTGCCCCTTTGAATTAGAAAATTTTGGATATATATTCTATAATAGAATAAAAACAGTGAATTTTCTATATAATTTTATTAAATATTTTGTTAAAGTCTGCAAATGAAAATTGGAGTTTACGGTTTAGGACGGTTCGGATTTTTCTGGTCCGAGCTGCTTGCACAGAGATTTGATGTTTCCGGATATAACAGGAGTTTATTGACTGAGAAACCGTGTAATGTTGATCTGGTTTCAGAAGATACTATTCTTCAAAGTGATGTTCTTTTTCTTTGTGTTTCAATTTCTTCTATGGAGCCTGTACTCAAAAATATAGCCGGAAGAATGAAACCGGGATGTCTCGTTTTTGATACTTGTTCTGTTAAGGTTCATCCTATCAATATTATGAAATTAATCCTTCCTGAAAACGTTCAGATAATTGGTCTTCATCCAATGTTTGGACCTGATTCAGGGAAGGACGGTGTAAAAGATCTTCCAATTGTATTTATTCCTGTTCGGGATGAACCGGGTATTGCAGAAGAATGGAGAAAGATTTTTCTTGATTTCGGGATGAAGGTTATTGAGATTACTGCTGATGTACACGACCGGGATGCTGCCTACACTCAGGGTGTTACACATTTTATTGGTAGAGTTCTAAATGAGTTACAACTGAAGGATAATGAAATTTCAACTATGGGATATAAAAGTCTGCTTACAATAGTAGAACAAACCTGTAACGATCCTTTTCAGTTATTTATGGATCTTCAGCATTATAATCCGTATACCCATGGTATGAGACAGAAATTGAATGATTCTTTAAAAAAGACTATGGAAATGCTGACTGAGGCAGATCCTGTAAGGGATTCATGAAGCCGTAGAAGTAACCCTTTGTGATTATCAGGATAGCTTGACAGTGGATACATGCATAGATACGATAATGGGAAGAATGAAAATGTGGGCCGTAGGGGTAACCCTATGTGGTTACCCAGACAGACGGGAGTAGGGAAATATGTCTGATGTACAGATTAGAGAAGTCGATGAAGCGGATATAGATACTGTTCTTGCAGAAGACATAGATTTTGAAGGTACTCTTAATTTTGAAAAATCACTGATGATAAAAGGAAGATTTCTTGGTGATATAAAAGCTGCAGGGGAACTCTATATAGATACAGATGCTTATGTCGAAGCACGTGTTGAGGCTGAGGTTGTTTCTTTGAAGGGGAAGGTTAAGGGGGATGTATTTGCATACACCAGAATTGAATTATTTTCTTCTGCAATGGTTGATGGGGACATAACTGCTCCCGATGTTATTATGGAGAGCGGATGCAGATTCAATGGTATCTGCAGAATGGAATCCCCTGTAAAAGGAGCTGAATAATGAAAAACAGAGTGTTATTAACAGCTGTCATATTAATGATATCTATAAATGTTTTTGGACAGGATAGACCTGATGCACTTCTTTTATATCAGGATGGTAATTATAAGGAAGCAATCGAGGTTTGCAAAAGTGAGCTGGAACTCAGGCCTGGCAATATGGATTCTTATTCTGTATTGGGGTGGAGTCTTATCCGGCTGGGAAGATATCAGGAAGCACTTGATGAATCGAAGAAAGGACTGAAAATTTCACGCTATGATGCAAGAATAGTGGAAATTGTCGGAGAAGCCAATTTTTATCTGGGGAAAAATCTGGAAGCCCTGAAATGGTTTGAAGAGTATGCTGTATTGGCACCTACTGGTGGACGAATAGATACTGCGTATTTTTTTATGGGAGAACTTTTTATCAGAATGGGTGAATATAATCATGCTGATATTGCTTTTACCACTGCAGTTTATCATGCTCCGAATATAGCCCGATGGTGGGCAAGGCTTGGTTATGCCAGGGAAATGGCGAAAGATTACAATTATTCTATAGAAGCTTATAATAAAGCCCTGGATCTTGCACCCTCTTTCCCGGATGCAAAACGTGGCAAGGAGCGTGTAGAAGCGCAGTTGCGAAATGGTTAGTACTGCTGTCTATACTTTGGGTTGTAAGTTAAACCAAAGTGAAAGTGAAGCCCTGGTATCGTCCTTTGACAGCCGGGGTTTTTTAATCTCCAAAACAAGCGATCATGCGGATCTCTATATTGTAAATAGTTGTACTGTTACGACTAAAGCTGAGCAGAAGGCCCGCAGAATGATAAGGAAGTTTGCCAGAGAAAATCCTGGGTCCGTTGTCCTGGTAACGGGTTGCTATGCCCAGGTGGAGCCGGAAGAGGTCGGTGAACTGGAAAATAATGTTTTTGTAGTTTCAATGGATAGAAAGCATACTTTACTTGGTTTGCCTGATGCTCTTAGAGAAGGGATAAGCCATGGCCTGACACTTTTAGAGGCTGTTTCTGACTTTCTTGAAGATTCCCGGGGCAGGATCATAAAAGAGGAAGACAGGTTTATGTTTGATACTACCTCTTTTACCGAACATGCCAGAGCATATCTAAAAATTCAGGATGGATGCAATAATAATTGTGCTTACTGCAGGGTTACTATTGCCCGGGGCGCTTCTATAAGCCTTAAGCTTAGTGAGGTAGTTCGAAGAGCTGTCAGTCTTGAAAGGGCAGGGTACAGAGAGATAATTATAACCGGGGTCAATATAAGTGACTATATGGATCCTGATGATCATGCAAACCGGCTCCCTGAACTGATAAATAAGCTGACATCCAGCTTGAAAACAGCACGTATAAGGCTTTCTTCTTTAGAACCGGATATGATAGACAGCAATCTTGCCATGGCAGTAAAACATGAGTCTGTTGTTCCCCATTTCCATATTCCTGTTCAGAGCGGTTCCAATACTCTGCTGGAAAAAATTAACAGGCATTATAGAGCAGATAAAGTCCGGGAAGCAGTAATTCTCCTTCGTAATGTGAAAGATGATCCATTTATTGCTGCAGATTTAATTGTTGGCCTTCCGGGAGAAAGTGAAGAGGATTTTATGGATTCCTGGCAGCTTATTAAAGACCTGGATTTTTCCCAGCTACATATTTTCCCGTATTCCCAAAGGCCTGGAACGGCTTTGTTTAACGCTAAAGATCGTGTGCCGGAGAGAATTACCGGAGAAAGAACCAGGCGTATACGGGATCTGGCATCGGATCTGTATAAAAGTTATCTGGAAAGATGGAAGGAACGTGAAATTGAAGTGATTCTGGAAAAATATATCGTCCGTAGGGGCGACCGGCCGGTCGCCCCTACGGACGACGGTTTCTGGTCCGGATTATCAGAGAATTATCTTCATGTACAACTTAAGGGACTGGATGCAGATAATTCATTTCGGGGAAGGCTTGTAAAATGCAGGATTGGGAATGTAGGAAACGGAATCGAATGTGAATTTGTTCGATTTTTGTAGGGAACAGGCATGCCTGTTCCTTACGATGTTCCAATAAAAACGAATGTTTCAAAGTGAAAATATCAAAAAACTCCACTTGTATATTTGATTTTTTATTTTCATGGGTTATACTCTATAACGCAGTAACAAAAATGTATTTTCAAACAGTTAAAATATATGTTGAATTATTTAGGCTGGTCGG
>CBDVAD010000209.1:0-6710 GCA_965371875.1 uncultured bacterium | reverse complement strand
AGGACTTACTACTGTCTTCCTGGGTTCCAACGGATCCGGAAAAACAACTATTTTAAAGATACTCAGCGGTCTTATTATTCCCTCCAGAGGACGGGTCAGTAAAGAAGCTGTAGATTTAAAAAAAGATGCAATATTGGTCCACCAGGTTCCATATCTCTTTTTAGGCACTGTTAAATATAATATTGATTTTGGTCTGAAAAATATGAAGATCCCTGCAGGCAAACGGAATACTATTGTACAGAAAGTTTTAAAACAGGCCGGTTTGCTTCATCTGATCCATAGGAAAACATCCCAGCTCTCCGGGGGAGAAAAACACAGACTTGCAATCGCCAGAGCTGTTGCTGTAGAACCTGAAGTTCTTATACTGGATGAACCTTTTGCTCATATTGATACAGAATCAGGAAAATTGATTGAACAATTAATTGACCAGAGAGCTCAATTGGGAAAAACAACTATATTGAGCACTCACGATCTTACATTTGCGTACAGGTTGGCAGACAGGGTTATTTATCTCGAAAACGGACAACTAAAAGAACCTGAATATAATTTCCTAAAAGGATCGGTTGAGCAGAGAGATGATCATTCCTGCAGTTTTATGGCTGGACCTGAAAAACAGAGAATAACAATACTTGCTCCTGCATCGAATGGAGATCACAGAGCTGTAGTTATTCCATACAGTGATATTTTTCTTTCCAGAGATAGAATTGAAACCAGTGCGCAGAATCAGCTTAGTGGAGAGATTATTTCTTTAAAAAAAACCGGTAGCCGATATCTTGTGACTATTGATTGTGGTGTAAAACTAAAAGCAGTTATTACAGATATTTCTGTAGAGGAATTTCAGCTGAAAGAGAAGAAAAAGATTTTTGTTAATTTCAAGGCAACAGCGGTGAGACTATATTAAAAAGAAGGGAGTAACGGAGGATGGAGACAGGAGTACGGAAGGATTTAGGACCTTCCTGTCTCCGGTTTTCGGTCTCCGGTCTCCATTCTGTACCTGAATGAATAAAAGAAAGAGGTAGCTATGATAAGAATAGATAAGGCAATGGACATTATTAAGGGACAAAAAATCAACTGGCCCACAGAAAAGGTTAAACTTATAGATGCTCTTGGAAGAATTATGATTACAGAGCTGACAAGCCCACTTGATTCTCCACCATTTAATAAGGCAGCTATGGATGGTTATGCTGTTGACTCAAGGGACAGTTCCAAAAAATATAAAATTATTGAAATTATTGGAGCCGGTGATACTCCGAAAAAAACAGTCACAACAGGATCATGTTCAAAGATAATGACTGGCGCTATGATGCCGGATGGTGCGGATAAAATAATAAGGGTTGAATTTGCCGATGAAACTGACGGATTTGCAGTACCTCATACTCCGGAACCTGCTGGTAATGTAATTAAAAAAGCAGAAAACTTAAATGCAGGTGATAGAGTTCTTGGTCCAGGCAGACTGAAGGCAAAAGATATAGGTATTATTGCCAGTATGGGATTTCCTGAAGTGGAGGTTTCAAAAAGGCCTGTTATTGGTGTTCTGACTACCGGTTCAGAATTAAAAAACCCAGGGGAGAACCTGGAACCCGGACAGATATTCAACAGTAATGGTTTGCAGATGACAGCTCAAATTGAAGCATCCGGTTGTATTCCTGAATACTATGGGATAATAGTTGATGACAGACAGGCCCTATCGGATGCAATAGCAAAAGCTTTTTCCGAATGCGATATTGTTCTTTTATCAGGAGGAGTTTCCAAAGGGGACTACGATTATGTTCCTGAAGTGCTTGAGGAAAACGGCATGTCAACTCTGTTCCATCGGGTTGCTATAAAACCGGGAAGGCCCCTGCTCTTCGGCAGAAAAGACGACATATTTGTTTTCGGTCTTCCGGGAAACCCCGTATCTACATTTGTAACCTTCGAGGTTTTTGTTCAGACTCTTATCTACCATCTGGCAGGACTGGATTACAACCCTGATATCTATCAGGGAAAGTTGGCAACCCCGGTTAAAAGAAGAGATACAGAGAGAACAGAGTTTCATCCGGTTATAATTCGTGGAGAAAATGTCCAGCCCATAAAGTATCATGGATCATCTCATTTGAATGCTATGGCAGAGGCCAATGGAATGATAACTATACCAAATGGAGTTGCAGAGTTTAAAGAAGGAGAAACTGTAAGTGTTAGATCAATTTAACAGAGAAATTCATTACCTTAGAATCTCTATAACAGACAAGTGTAATCTTCGCTGCACCTATTGCATGCCGGAAGAGGGAGTTCCCTTTAAACCCCATAGTGCAATAATGAGGTTTGAAGAAATTGTGGAAGTAGTGAAGGCATCAGCAAAGCTCGGTATTAATAAAATTCGTCTGACAGGAGGAGAACCACTTGTCAGAAAAGATGTTGTGGAACTTGTTCGTATGATAAAAGCTGTTGAAGGAATAGAACATCTGGGGATGACAACAAACGGTGTACTTCTGGACAAACTTGCCGGGCCTTTGCGTGATGCAGGGCTGGACAGTGTAAATATTTCCATGGACACCCTTAATCCTGAACGGTATAAAAAAATTACCAGAATTGGAGATATATCCTATACACTAAAAGGAATTGATGCTGCAATTACTGCGGGATTCGAGGCGATAAAAATAAATGTAGTAGTAATGGATGATACACCGGATGATGAGATTAAAGAGATGGAGAAATTTTGCGACGAAAAAGGGTTGACACTTCAACTAATAAATCATTATGACCTTTCAACCGAAAAGCATAATACCTATAAATTTGACAGGCCACCAAAATGTGCAGTCTGTAACAGAATAAGGCTTACTGCTGACGGGATATTAAAACCCTGTCTCCATTCAAACCAGGAGATCCCTGTAAATCCGGAAGATATTATATCTTCCCTCAAAGAAACAATTCTTGCAAAACCGGAAAACGGATCAGTCTGCACAAACAGAAGCATGATAGAGATAGGAGGGTAAAATGGATTTTTCACATTTAGATAAAGATGGTAATGCTGTAATGGTAGATGTTTCCGGAAAACCCATGGTACGAAGAACTGCCCTGGCAGAAGGTAAGATCTTTATGAGTCCTGAAACTATAAAACTTATAAAGGAAAAACTTATAAAAAAAGGCGATGTACTTACTGTTGCAAAGATTGCAGGAATTACCGCTGGTAAAAAAACCTCCGATCTTATTCCACTTTGTCACAATATCTCCATTGATCAGATAAATGTAAATATGGAAATTAAAGAGAAATCTATCCTTATAACGGCCGTTTCTGTCTGTACTGATAAAACCGGCATCGAGATGGAAGCGCTGACTGCAGTCTCTGTAGCAGCTCTAACTATTTATGATATGTGTAAGGCAGTGGACAAAAAAATGCAAATCGGTGATATCAAACTTCTTGAAAAAACGAAAGAGATAATACGGGCGGTACGAAGTACCGGGGACCCGTTATTAGTCAAGGGAGAGACGTTATGAAAAAAGAATTTAAAATTCTATCCCTCAATATATCAGAGAAAAAGGGAGAACAAAAAATCCCGATTAAAAAGGCAGAACTAAAAGTGGATCACGGTATAGTTGGGGATGCCCATGCTGGAAACTGGCACAGACAGATTTCACTTCTTGCAAATGAAGATATTGAATCCATGAGAGGAAATGGAATTGATCTGGATTATGGTGACTTTGCAGAAAATATAACAACAGAGGGAGTAATTCTTCATGAACTGCCTATTGGAACAAGATTGAATATTGGCAATACAGTTCTTGAGATAACCCAGATAGGGAAGGAATGCCATCATGGTTGTGCAATTTACGCAGCTGTTGGTGACTGTGTAATGCCGAGAAGGGGTATATTCGCAAAAGTCATAGAACAGGGGGAAATAAGTAGTGAAAGCAGCTGTTATTACAATATCTGACAGGGCATCAAAGGGCATATATGAAGATCTATCGGGACCTGAAATAGAAAGTATTCTAAAAGAAAAAGTCCCTTCCTGTGAAATCGAACGAACCATTGTTCCTGATGAAGAGGAAGATATTCTACAGGCTCTGAAGTCCTTTGCAGGATATGATTTTATCCTGACAACCGGGGGCACAGGTATCGGTCCAAGAGATGTAACACCTAATGTGACCGAAGAATACTGTGACAGGGAACTCCCGGGTATTTCAGAAACACTCCGGGCTGAATCTCTAAAGGAGACCAACTCTGCTATGCTGTCCAGGGGCTATTCCGGAATGAAGGGTAATACTATTATTGTCAATTTCCCCGGGTCTGTAAAAGCTGTACGGTTGTGTACAAGAGTTATAGCTTCTGTTATGACTCATGCTGTTAAAATGATTTTAGGTGAAGGACATTAAACTAAACAACTGTACATTCAGCAATTATGAAAATTTTTAGTGTTAATTTCATTAACATGGGGTACAATTGAAGTAACGAATTCTATGAAGGAGGATTTCATATGAAAAAACTGGTTTTATTTGGAATTATTATTCTAATGGTTATTCCGGGAGCCTTTGCACAGTTCAGGTTGGATCTGGCCGTAGATATCCCTGTCATATTTGGAATAAAAGCAGAAACTGATAATGTAGACATCAATGAATCAATAGATGTGATAAATGATATTGGCGTATTAGTTTTACCTACAGGAATGGCTGCCTATCAATTCCCGGTTGGTCCGGTTAATGCCGGAATTGGAATCAAAGGATATTCATGGATATTAGAAAGTGTTATCTTTCCGGTTATCTATGCGGAGTTAGATCTGTCTCCATTTGTTATTCATGCAAATGTAGGTGGTCTTGGGTTTTTATGGTTCGGAATTATACCGGATATAAATGGCTTCGGAACTTCGAGCGTTATCATACCGGACTTCCATATAGCATATAAATTTGGCAAGACATTCAGATTGGGAATTGGAGCTATGGCCTTATCAGGTATTGAAGGATTAGAAGGGATAACTCCTTATTCCATATATCTGACTGGTCGTTTTTCCATTCTATTCGACAAATAGATTAACATGGACCAATCCTTTTGCAGGGTTGGTTCAATACATTATTGATTTTAATCCTACAACAGTATACTTTTACAATATGAGTCTATCTTCACTGCAATTGGACGCCTTTGTGGCTACTGCAAAATCCCTTAACTTCTCAAGAGCTGCGGAATCCCTGTTTATCACCCAATCAGCACTTTCCCAGCGAATAAAAAATCTGGAACTGACTATTGGTGCAACTCTCTTTATTCGTGATCCCTCACAGATTAAGATTACAGAGATAGGTGAAAAGCTTTTACGCTACTGTCAGACAAAAGATTCTATGGAGGATGAACTCCTTTTTAATCTGACATCCAATGAAAGTGGAGAGTTGGCAGGAATAGTAAGAATCGGAGCATTTTCATCTATTCTGAGATCAGTTGTAATACCGTCAATGAGCTCTCTCCTCAGGCAAAATCCCAGGATTCAGTGTGACTTTGTTCACGAAGAAACACCTGGTCTTCCTTCATTACTGGAGAGATCTGAATGTGATTTTATAATACTGGATTATCAAATGGAATCAGTATCAACTGAAAAATGCCTCCTTGGATATGAGGAATATATAGTAATTGAAAGTTCAGAGTATACCTATCCTGAAAATATATATCTTGATAATTCACCTGAAGATACGGCGACTGAACAGTTCTTTAGTGCCCAGGGGAAAACTCCTCTTAAATACAGTCGCCGTTTTATGGGTGAAACATATGGAATAATAGCAGGTGTTGAATCGGGACTGGGAAGATCAGTTATGCCTGTACATCTATTAACAGGAAGACCTCATTTAAAAAAAGTGGAGGGGTTTAATCCATATAAACGGGAAATTACACTTCACTATAAAAAACAAAGTTACTATTCAGAACTATATAAACAGGTTATAAAACAATTAACTGATAACTGTGATGCTTATTTGGGAAAACAGAATAAATCTGAAATCTAAGGCGATCAGTTCAACTGATATCCATATAAATATAGTTAATTTTACTAAAACATTAAAATTTGATAAAAATTAGATATTACGAGTAAACAAAGAGGATATTATGGAAAATAATAAGGTTATATTAGCATACAGCGGAGGTTTGGATACCTCAATAATTCTCCATTGGCTTATGGAGAAGGGATATGAGGTAATAGCATATATTGCAGATGTAGGACAGGAAGATGATTTCGAAGCTGCAAAAGAGAAAGCCCTTAAGATTGGAGCAAGCAAGGTTTATGTTGAAGATCTAAAGGAAGAGTTTGTAACAGATTATATCTTTCCTGTTTTTAAGGCCAATGCTCTGTATGAAGGAAGGTATCTGCTGGGAACTGCTGTTGCACGACCACTTATTGCAAAGAGACAGATAGAGATAGCTGCTATAGAAAACGCAGCCTATGTTGCTCATGGAGCAACAGGAAAAGGGAATGATCAGGTAAGATTTGAGCTTTCATGTTATGCTCTTAATCCTCAGATAAAAATTATTTCTCCATGGAAAGACAGAGTTTTTCTTGATCAGTTTAAAGGAAGAACAGACCTTATTAACTATGCTGAAAAATATGATATCCCTATAAGCTCTACTCCTAAAAAACCATATAGTGAGGATGATAATCTACTGCATATTAGCCATGAGGCCGGATTTTTAGAAGATCCTGCTGCTGAAGCAACAGAAGACGTATATTGTAAAACAGTAGCTCCGGAGAATGCACCGGATA
>CBDVAD010000208.1:0-6722 GCA_965371875.1 uncultured bacterium | reverse complement strand
TGTGTCGCCCCGCCTATCGTATATTAACTTATAATCAAATAATTTTTTGAATGGAGTTCTATGTATGCGAAATAAAATCTTATCTACAAATTCCAAGAAACGTTTAAAACAAGCAAACAAAACAACTGGTATTGGTGGAATACTAAATATCGTCATCAGTATTGCAAAAATAATTGCAGGAATAAAGGGACATAGCCAAGCTATGATCGCTGATGGGATTCACTCTTTGTCAGACCTTGGATCAGACATAGTCGTCTTAATTGGGATGCTTTTAGCTTCCAGACCACCGGATTCAACGCACAATTATGGACATGGAAAATTTGAAACTCTCTCAGCACTAATAATTGCAATTATTCTGGCGACAGTTGGTGTAGGAATTGGATTCTCAAGTGTAAAAAATGCAATTTATATTATACAAGGGAATCAAATAGTAAAACCCCAAATTATAGCTTTCATTGTAGCAGTTATTTCTATCGTAATAAAAGAAAGTCTTTTTCGTTATACTATCAAAAAGGGTAGAAGTATAAATAGCCCTTCTGTAATCGCAAATGCTTACCACCATAGATCTGATGCATTTTCATCAGTTGGGACAGCGATAGGTATAGGTGGAGCAATAATACTTGGCGATAAATGGGTTATTCTAGATCCCCTAGCTGGTGTTATCGTTAGTTTACTTATTATCAAAGAAGCATTTAAAATCGGAAGAATAAGTTTAAACGAACTTTTAGAAGTAGCATTACCTAAATATATACAAGAAACAATATTACAAATGGCTAAATCAATACCAGGTGTTTACAGTCCTCATGGTTTAAAAACCAGACGAGTAGGTAATATTTCAGTAGTAGATCTTCATATTTGTATCAACCCCATGGCGACTGTTGAGGCAAGTCATTCTCTTTCAGATTATGTCGAAGATGGAATTAGAAAAAAAATATGTGAAGAAATGATTGTCTCAATTTATATAGAACCATATCAGTTAAACCTAGTATAAATACAATTTATTATATGAAGTTATTGTTATATGGAAAAATATTTGAATTATTTATTTTAAACTATATCAGTTGTACAATATTTTTTACATTGAAAAGTATTGTTTTTGTATGGGTTCTGCAGAATAAAAGTGAAGCACTAATATAATATATTTTGAGCAGGTTCTGATTTTAAGGAGGATGGTATGAATTTTGAAGAGAGGATTATGGGAAAAATGGCCGGTTTTGTAACCAAATGTAAATGGCTGGTTTTAGGTGTGGGGCTTGTACTCTTTATTCTGAGTATCATTGCTGCTGGAAATATAGAAAAGAAAACAGAGATGAAAGACATGATGCCGGAAGATAACCCCTGGATTGAAAGCTATACGGAAATAGATGAGCTTTTTGCTGGCGGTTCCAATGTCATCATTACCATTGAGGGCAGCGACAAAACTAGTATGGCGGCTGCAGCAGAATTAATAGTGGTGAAAATTCAAGCCAACCAGGAAGTAATGGATATAACCAAGGCAATTAATCTGAAACTTGAACGGAAGTTTATTGAGGATTGGGGGCTTCTTTTTCAGGAGAAGGAAGATCTCGAACGTATTATGGATCAATTTTCAGAACTGAATCTGCTGACCTTCCTTGCAGCCATGAACGATTCCTTTGAGGAAACCTACACAGGGGACAGCTCCGAAGAGGAGATGTCCAACGCAAGGCAGGAGAAAGAGGCAGTTGCAATGCTCAATCAGATGGATGATTTCTTCAGTCTTCTTAAGGAATATCTCGAGAATCCTGAAAGTTTGACTATTGAAGAGCAGGGGAAAGTGCTTGCAGAAACCTTTTTATACGGCAACCAGTACAATTACAGTCCCGATAACAGCATGCTTATGTTTAGACTTATCCCCGATTTCGGTGTAACTGATTATGATGAGCTTGTATTCATGATGGCTGAACTTAATATAATAAAGGATATAGTTGAAGCGGAGATTCCGGACATCAAAATCGGATTTACCGGAGAGATCCCGATGAAGGCCGACCAAAAGAGCGCCATGAGCTTCGATATGATGATTCCGGCTCTTGTGGCAATAGCCCTGATTTTGATTTTATTTATATTTTCCTTCGATCAGCTTAGATCAATACTTTTTATCCTGGTATCACTCGTAATGGGTATTGTATACAACTACGGTTTTTTAGGTATTACCATTAAAGAAATAAATATGTTGACCAGCGTAATGGGGGTTTTTATGGTTGGTATCGGAGTTGATTATGGTATACAGATAGTAACAAACTTCAATACCTACCGCAAGGAAGGTCATGATCCGGCCGGCGCCCTGAAACTTACCTACACCAGGGCAGGAATGGGAATTTTTCTTGCCGCCCTTACAACATCCCTGGCCTTTTTTGTGATGGCCATTACAGGTTCCCAGGCATTTGCCCAGTTCGGTGTTGTTCTTGGAACCGGAATACTCCAGTGTTTTATTACAATGTTCTTTGTACTTCCGGCTCTTCTTCTGGTATTTGGAAAGAAAGAGTTCTCAAAGAACAGGATTCCTAATATCAACTACAGTTTTCTTGCATCTTTGGGAAAGGCGGCACATAAATACCGTGTATTCACAATTATCTCCAGTGTCATCGTTACAGGTCTGCTGTTGTTTACGGCAATAACAGCTAATCAGATGGATTACGATCTTATGGCCCTGAAACCTCAGGATATGCCTTCCATGATTCAATACGAAAAGATAATGGACAAGTATGGTATTACACCATTTCAAGCCATGGTAATAGCCGAATCGGTAGAGGAGGCGAGAGAGCTGACAAAGGCCCTGGAGGATGTATATATGGTTGGTGATATATCATCTATTTCCGATCTTATGCCCCCGGAAGAGGAACAGGATAAGAGGCTGGCGGTGATCGAAGAAATTCGGAACATGTCGGAGCGCTATAGCGATATAGACTACTCCTCAGATAACCTGGATTCCCTTCTCTATGAGATACAGCGTTTTGAATGGAATATAGTGGAGATGGGAGACCTTTCAGTTGCAGGTCTGGGTGAAGATAATGATATTTTGAAGAAGAGGAATGAGATTGTTCGTGAAGTTCTGGGAGCAGAAGTAGGGGAGCCTGGAAAAGAGATCTTTCAGAATCTGATAATGCTTATAGAAAGTGATCCCGAAAAATACAGCACCAGGCTGACAATCCTGGATGCTCATTTTGCACCTTCCATGGACAGTATCGTTGAAAGGATGGCGTCCCCGCACAGGGCAATAACTATGGATGATCTTCCGGAAAATATTATCAATACATTCATGGACAATTCGGGAATGAATAATCTTATAACAATCTATCCAATAGAAGGAGTCTATAAAGATCTTGACAGTATGGAAAGGTTTAATAATGTTCTATATGAAATTTCCCCTAGAATTACGGGTACGACCCAGATAGCCGTTGCATGGTTTGATGAGGCTACCTCTTCCACTCTAAAAGCGGGTCTGTATATAACAGCAGCCGTACTCCTTTTTCTTCTCATAATTTTAAGAAGCATTCGCTATACCCTGCTTGCTTCAGCACCGCTGATCATCGGATTAATCTGGATGATGGGTATATATCCGGTTCTTGGCTTGAAGCTGAATTATCTTAACATTTTAATGATTCCCCTGGTAATTGGATTGGGTATTGATTTCGGAATCCACCTGGCTCACAGATTTCAGATGGAACAGGATGTGAACGCGGTATACAGGTATACAGGAAAGGCCGTCTTTCTCTCGGCCATGACAACAATGATTGGTTTTGGTTCTCTGGGGCTTATCGGGAAATACCCTGCTATAGCTTCATTGGGAACAATCCTTTTTGTCGGTATTGCCAGCTGTCTCGCGGCAGCTCTTATTGTGCTGCCGGCACTGCTTCATTTCGGAAAAAACGGAAATAACGGAGGAACTGAGTAATGAAGATAATAACAACCGGATTAATACTTGTGCTGATATTTGCTGCAGGGACTGTTTTTCTCTATGCCGCAGAAGACCCCTATGACATCATGGATATGGTGGAAGAACAGCAGTCTGCCGAAACCGGAAAGTCAGAGATAAGCATGATGGTATATCCGGACCTGAACGACAAAGAAAATCACAGAGACATGAGAATACTAATTTATTCAAGGGGGGACGATGAATCCTACATGGAATTTATTACTCCCAGATCGATTAAGGGATTGAGAATCCTGACTGTAGACGGTAATCAGTGGGTTTATTTTCCTTCCACCGGGAGAGTACGTAAAATTGCATCAAAATCAAAAGACCAGTCTGTCAGCGGAGTTGGGGGAGACTTCTCCTATGAAGATCTTGGCGGAGGAAATATGAGAGAAAAATATAACCTCACCATTCTGGAGAGTAATTCGGAAAACTGGATTATAGAGGGTATTTCGAAAGATGAGGACAGTGTCTATTCCCGGATCGTCATGACCATAAACAAAGATAGATTAATGAGGATGAAAATTGAGTACTACTCAGAGGATAAAGGTCATTTCAAGGACCTTATAATCCAGAAGGTGGAGAATCTGGGGGGCCGGGAGGTCCCTGTACAGATGGTCATGGTCAACAGGGAAAAAGAGAGTATGACAGTTATAGTTACACACACAGCAGAATACGACATCTATATTGATGACCGCTATTTCAATGCTACCAGATTTTATAAATAGGAGCGCTTTATGAATAGGATATTTATTGTCAGTCTCCTTATACTTTTTTTTGCTGGGGGCATAATTACTGCCCAGGAATATGATCTTGATATCGATATCGATCTGACGAACAGCTTTGAAGCTGAAGAAGCGGCGGCGCCTTTCAGCCTGAATGGATACCTTGTTGGTTTCAGTGCTGTGAAACTCTACACCAACGGAGGCAGTATTGAAAATGCAGATATGGGAAATATCTTCTATATGCGCCTTAAGGGGGATTTTGAACCTGAGGATGCTCTTCATTTCCATTTTGAAGGCTATTACTCCGGCAGTATGGGAAACCTGTCACCCTCTGCACTATACGAGGACTACGCCATAGATCATCT
This sequence comes from uncultured bacterium, assembly GCA_965371875.1. Classification (GTDB taxonomy): domain Bacteria; phylum Spirochaetota; class Spirochaetia; order B11-G9; family B11-G9; genus JAJRQE01. Next base: position 1,698 of record CBDVAD010000208.1, on the reverse strand, counting down.
GTGGGGTTCAGCAGCCATCGGCCCAATGGATCTCCAGTTCGGAAAAATACCCCTTGCCTGGGGAACAGGTTATGTATTTAATCCAAGCTCCCGGGCTGCATCTTCCGCCTTCCTGGAGACTGTTTCCGAAGAGACTCCAGGTACTTTGGGAATTTCTCCATCTGTTCAGGTGGGATCCGGAATTGCCGTCCAGGGATATCTGGCCTTTCAGGATAAAAATCATTTAACAACTACAGGGGCAAACGGGAATTTTGATAATCTTCCATTCGGTATCAAGCTGCAGACAGCTGCTGGGGCTTTCGATGTTTCCGCCGGATTTATCAAAGAAGTGATAAACGATGGATCAGTTTACAGCAGATATTATTATCTAAGCAGTGATTTTGCCGGAGCTGTCTGGGACTTCGGTGTCTACGGCGAAGCATCTCTAAGGTTTCCCGGGGATGGAGGTTCACTTTCTTTGGATTACAGTGGATACAATCTTTCGGATATGCTGGAGCTGGCTGCCGGTTTCGACTACAGTATTCCCGGCCTCGATGTTGTGAGCCGCCTCGAGTATTATCACCATGGTCCGGGGGAATCCTCGAAAGGTTTATACGATTTTAAAAAAGGTTTATTGGTCCAGGGCGAGGAGTATGTTTTTCTTAATCTGGAAAAGGTTTTCTTTGATTACCTTACTGTTTCTGCCGGGACAATGTTTAATTTAAATGACTTTTCCGGTATAATTCTTCCAGGGATCAGCTATGAACTCTATTCCAATTTTCTGATTTCAATGGGAGGATACATTTTTACCGGCAAAGCCGACACCGAATTGGGAGGGGAGTATTTAAATGTTCCCAAGGACATGACTGAACCTGCTTTCTATATCAGAATGAAATTGAGTTTTTAGCCTGTAATTGAGGAAAAATAGCAAGTAATAATTCCCGATATGGAAATAAAAAATCCCTGATTTTCCAGTACAGGGAACTGGGAAAAGGACAATCTTTTAGCAGACCGGGATTCGAATTATGTGTGGATGATATTTAGTATTAATTAATCTTGTGTAAGAGGGTTATGCGGCCTTCTCGGCCGTACTGCAGGGCAGAGAACTGTTTTGTCTGGGGCAGCCATTCTGTTACAAGAATAGAGTCCCGTACTGATAAATTACCGCCAAAGTCAATTTAACGAATTTCATAGCCCATGCTCTGACTTTTTGACTAATATGGAAATTCTTCCACATTTGTCATTGCTGATAATATACTATATTCCACTTTCTGTGATGATTTGTTGATCAAATAAAGAGAAATGTGAATATGGAAATATTTCAGAATTACAGCCTCGGAAAAATAAAATCCAAACAAAAAGGCGTCGATAGTGGCGCGTGCTATAGATTTATTAAATTATAGTCATTAAACCCTCTCTCAAATCCCTAAATCACACTAACAAGATGATTCGTTGACCGCGTTTATTGATTATCAAGAGTTCTTGTTACTTGCGATTTTAAAAGAACAAGACAACTTGTACTCTATAAATTTCAAAGATAAAGATGTCTTTCTTATGGATTTAACCATTACCAATAGCCACCCACGCAGCAAATATCCCCACGGGAAAGACTGTCTTCTATCCTGATAGCCCACAATCATCCTTCTGGTAACATTGAACCAAGCCAGGAAGATATGGAGATTACAAGAAGAATTAAAAATGCAGGAGTAATTCTTGGAA
>CBDVAD010000207.1:0-6735 GCA_965371875.1 uncultured bacterium | reverse complement strand
GAAGTTGTTCCGGATTTAGCAGAATCATGGGAACAGCCTTCTGATACTGAATGGGTTATTAAGATAAAAGAAGGTGTCATGTTCCATAATGGAAGTGAGATGACATCAGAGGACGTTAAGTTCAGCCTTGATCGTTCTAAAGAAATGCCAAAAGTACAGCAGGTATTAAGTGAAGTTAAATCAATTGAAGTAGTTGATAAATACAGTGTTAAAATAACTACCAATTCTTCATTTGCTCCTTTTCTTTATACTTTAGTTCATGCGGGAACTTCCATACTTCCAAAGGCTTATGTTGAATCAGGAGATGAGTTTTCTAATCCTGTAGGATCAGGACCGTATACTTTTGTGGAATGGGTGTCCGGAGATAAGGTTGTTTTAGAGAAAAATGGTAAATACTTCGATGGTAACAATATGGGACAATCTTCTACAATTATTTTCAAGATAATTCCTGAAGGGACTTCAAGAACAATTGCTCTGGAAACCGGTGAGGTAGATATTGTTGCTGAACTTCCAACAATTGATATGAATAAAGTATCTGATAATGGAGATCTGGAATTATATGAAAAGCCTTCTACCCGGGTAGATTTCTTTGAAATGAATACAGAAAAAGCACCTTTTGACAATAAATTAGTTCGTCAGGCAATGAACTATGCAATTGATAAAGAAGCTATAATAATTGTTTGTATTGAAGGTGCCGGTATTCAGGCAGAATCTGTTCTTGCACCATCTTTCCTTGGATATAAAGCAGGTCCATATACATATAACCCTGAAAAAGCTAAAAAGCTGTTAGCACAGGCAGGATATCCTGATGGATTTGAAATGTCTATTACGACATCCGGAGATGATAGAAAGAGAATTGCTGAAGTTATTCAGGCAAGCTTAATGGAGGTTGGAATTAAAGCATCTATTGAAATTCTTGAATGGGGAACATTTATTGATTCCGCCATTAAAGGTGACCATGAAGCACTGGTATTAGGGTGGACTTCCAATCCTGATCCTGATTCTACATTAACCCCGCGTTTCTTCTCTGGTAACATTGATGGTATGAATTTTAGTAGAATTAATGATCCAAAACTTGATCAGCTGCTTAAAGAAGGTAGAGAAGAGCTGGATTTAGGAAAACGTGAAAAAATCTACAATGATTTTCACCAGTACGCTATGGAGCTGGGGCAGTTTGTTCCCCTTTACGTCCTGAATAACATTGTTGGTGCTAATAATGCATTGAAGGGTGTGGAATTAAGCCCTCAGGGATTGTGGAATATTGAAAAGATTCATTATTAAGAATTATTCAATTAAGTAATACAGAATGATTATGATACAATCCGGTTAAGCCGGATTGTATCAGTTTGTATAATTATTATAAGGTTTGTACTAAGTACAAAGATTGGAGGCACCGTGTTAAAATATATATTAAAAAGATTAGTAATGCTCCTGCCTGTTATGGTTGGTGTAATATTTTTAGTCTTTTTTATTATCAGTTTAACACCTGGCGATGCAGCATCTATGATTCTTGGAGATGGTGCTACTGAAGAAAGAATTATTGAACTTCGTGAAGAAATGGGATTTAATGATCCGTTAATCGTTCAATATGGACACTATATGGGAGATCTCCTAACAGGAAACATGGGAACCTCCTATTCTACCGGACGATCTGTAGCCGGTGAAATTGGTCAGCGTTTTCCAAATACTTTTAAGTTAACTATTACAGCAATTATTTTATCCGTATTAATTTCAATTCCTATTGGAGTAATTTCAGCAACAAAGCAGTATTCCATATTTGATAATATTGGGATGATTGTCGCCCTGATTGGCATTTCTATGCCCTCATTCTGGACCGGACTAATTCTTATTATTGCATTTTCATTGAAGTTAGGTTGGTTTCCCTCCGGGGGGATGAGTGGTGTCATGAGTTTAATATTACCTGCTTTCACTTTGGCAATTGCTTCAACAGCAAGTATTACCAGAACCACCCGTTCGTCAATGCTTGAGGTGATAAGGCAGGATTATATTAATACAGCTAAAGCAAAAGGTGTAAGTAAGGGAAAAGTAATTAGAAAACATGCTCTTAAGAATGCCTTAATTCCTGCAGTAACGGTTATTGGCCTGGAATTCGGAGTGTTGCTGGGGGGGGCTGTATTAACTGAGACGGTATTTTCATGGCCGGGAATCGGCCGACTAATGGTGGAATCGATTCAGCGTAAAGATACACCTATGGTTTTGGGCTGTGTCATCGTATTTTCATTATCTTTTAGCATTGTTAATCTTATTATTGATATTATTTATGCCTATATCGATCCAAGAATAAAAGCAAATTATAGTTAGGGGCTGTAGATATGAGTGTTAATGTAGAAGCAGTAAAAAATGAACAACTTTTAAAGACGAAAAAAAGAAGTCAGATGTCTGATGTCTGGCGACGCCTCAGAAAAAGTAATACAGCAATAATGGGCCTTGTCTTAATAGCAATTTTTCTGTGTTTAGCGATTTTTGCCCCGTTTATTGCGGATTACGAAGATGATGCACTTAAGATGAATGTTCGTGAGAGACTGCAGTCTCCCGGTTTAGGACATTGGTTTGGTACCGATGAGCTTGGCCGTGATATTTTTGCCAGAATTGTATATGGTACCAGAATTTCACTGTTTGTAGGTATTATTTCAGTGAGTATTGCTCTGACCCTTGGAGGTACCTTAGGTGCTATTGCAGGTTACTATGGTGGTAGAATCGATAATGCTATTATGAGGGTTCTGGATGTTCTTCTTGCCATTCCGACGGTTCTTCTTGCAATAACAATTGTTGCTGCTCTTGGAGCAAGTATTCTGAATCTGATGATTGCTGTCGGTGTATCAAATATTCCCGGATTTGCAAGAGTAGTGCGTGCCGCAGTATTAAGTGTAAAGGATCAGGAGTTTATTGAAGCAGCAAGAGCGATTGGTGCTAAAGATCATACAATTATTTTAAAGCATGTGTTGCCTAATTCTATGGCACCAATTATTGTTTTTGCAACTCTTAAGGTTGCATCGGCAATTATGGCAACATCTGCACTTAGTTTTCTTGGATTAGGAATTCAGCCTCCAACTCCGGAATGGGGCAGTATGCTTGCTGGAGGCCGCACATATATTCGTGACCACATGTATATAGTGCTCTATCCGGGTATGGCAATTGTTTTAGCGGTTTTATCTTTGAATTTGGTTGGTGATGGGTTAAGAGATGCTCTTGATCCAAAATTGAAATAAAAGGGTGCTGTATAATGAATCACAGAGTACTGGAAATAGAAGATTTAAAAATACGATACATGACGGAAGATGGTATTGTTGAAGCTGTTAATGGAATAGATATTGTTGTAGATAAAGGAAAGACTCTGGGACTTGTTGGTGAAACAGGAGCAGGAAAGACAACTACTGCATTATCTGTTTTACAATTGATACCGGATCCTCCCGGAGAAATTGTTTCGGGAAATATCCTGCTGGACGGTATAGAACTGATGACAGTCAGTGAAAAGGAGATGGAGGGAATTCGTGGAAATGTTGTTTCCATGATTTTCCAGGATCCAATGACAGCTCTGAATCCTGTTATTAATGTAGGGGACCAGATCGCCGAGGCCATCAGTATACATCAACAGGTTTCTTCGGATGAAGCAAAGAAAAAAGCCAGAGAGATGCTTGAACTTGTTGGAATACCAGGAACCCGGTTAGCAGAATATCCTCATCAGTTTTCAGGTGGCATGAAGCAGCGTGTAATAATTGCAATTGCACTTTCATGTAGCCCAAAACTATTAATAGCCGATGAACCAACAACTGCTCTGGATGTAACTATTCAGGCACAGGTCCTGGAATTAATGAAGGATCTAAAAGAAAAACTAGAAATGTCCATGCTTATGATTACTCATGATCTTGGGGTTGTTGCTGAAGTTTGTGATGATGTGGCCATTATGTATGCTGGTCGTATTGTTGAACAGGGATCTCTTGAAGAGATATTTAAACACACTAAACATCCTTATACAGAAGGACTGTTTAATTCAATTCCTAACATAGATGACAGAAAAGCCGAGCTTAAACCAATTAGAGGCCTTATGTCTGATCCGTACAATTTGCCAAAGGGTTGTTCCTTCTGTGATCGATGTGATTATGCAATGGTGAAATGTCAAACAGAAAAACCTGATAAAATATATTTTACTGAGACACATTTTACAGAATGTCATTTGTACAATGAAAATATTGATTTTTACTTATCTAGTAGAAAGAATTAAAAGAGGAAATATAGATATGCCTGAAGTACTGTTAGAAATTAAAAATCTGAAGAAGTATTTTGATACACCCGGAGGTAAACTGCATGCTGTAGATGATATTAGTTTTTCATTAGAAGAGGGAAAAACTTTAGGGCTTGTAGGGGAGTCAGGTTGTGGAAAATCAACAGCAGGCCGGGTTATTCTTAGATTGCTGGAAGCTACAGATGGAGAAATTTACTATAAAGGAAATAATATAAGAGAGCTCAAAAAAAATGAGATGAGAGAGCTTAGAAAAGAGATGCAGATTATTTTTCAGGATCCATTTTCTTCCCTTGATCCCAGGATGACTGTTAGTGAAATTATTGAAGAGCCAATTAAATTAAACAAGATAATAAAAGATAAAGGGAAGCGGTTCGACCGTGTCCTTGAATTGATGGATCTGGTTGGTCTTTCACGAAGATTGATGAATACTTATCCCCATGAACTGGATGGAGGAAGAAGGCAGAGAATTGGAATTGCCAGGGCACTTTCTCTCGATACAAAATTTATTGTCTGTGATGAACCGGTCTCTGCTCTTGATGTCTCAATTCAAGCGCAGATCCTTAACCTTATGAAAGAGCTTCAGGAAAAATTGGGACTTACCTATATTTTTATTACCCATGACCTGTCAGTTGTCAACCATTTTTCAGATGATATTGCTGTGATGTATTTAGGTAAACTGATTGAGAAAGCATCAGCTGAGGAGTTATTTAGTAATCCAATTCATCCATATACTCAGGCTTTATTATCAGCAATACCGAGGCCGAATCTTGATAAGAAGGTTGATAAGATTATTCTTAAAGGTGAAATTACATCTCCAATTAATCCTGAGTTAAATTGTAGATTTGCCAATAGATGTAATTATACTAAGGATATCTGCAGGCAAAAAGAACCTGAGTTTGCAGAACGTTCTCAAGATCATTTTGTTGCCTGTCATGTTTTTTAGATAGTATTTAATTATATAAATATATAATGGAATTACTGGGCAGATAAAAGATTAGACCATAAATTAAATTAGCTTTTACCCAACCATGCGGTATATTCCCTGATATAATTTGTCTTAAATCCATCAATCCCGTAATCGTGAATTGTCTCCCACCATTCCGGATAGTCACCAAGATTTGAAAATACTTTGATATTTTTTTTATGAAGATATACAACATCATCTTTAGCTAGATAATCAGGATTTAAACCCACTTCATAAAATTTCATGTACTCAAGCTTATTTTTCCAATGTATGTTTAAACGTCTTATGTTTGCTCCAAGTTTAATATTTTGTGATTGCTTTTCATTTACAAAATATTCCTGAAACTCATCTATAATTGAAGTGTCCCCGGACATAAGAATAACCCACTCATAACAATTTGTTTTAATAAATAATTTTTCAAGAAATGGTGCCATTCCTTTATCTTTACATTCAACCTCAAGAATAATCTCTGAACCATTCTTTGAAAGCCAGTTAATAATATCCTCAAGTAAAACCGGAGTGGTGGATTGCCCTTTGTTTTTATAGGGGAATTCCGGATCCTGACCAAACATTCTGTTATCAACTTTATCAAATAACAGTTTCTCTTCTTTAATACCCGTTTCGGGGAAATCAGGTAGAAGATGGTTTTCGTATGGTATCTTCAAATCCATGATTTCCTGCCAGTCCAGATCCCTGAGTTTTGTATTTAGCTTATCTCCAGTTCCGTTAAATACCATTCGATCGACGTATTCATCATGCATCAGTACGATTTTATTATCCTTTGTAAGTCTGACATCAATTTCAACGCCTTCACATCCCCACTCAACAGCGGCTTTAACTGCTTCAAAAGTATTTTCAGGAGCAGTTGTTGAGTCACCTCTATGTGCAATACAATATGGTGCTTTTCCCATAGCTTATAATCCTTTCTATTAAATAAAGTAAGTTAAACTGTCATTCTATTTTGTACGTCCTGAATCGTTCCCCGAAATGCACCTGGACTTTCCATTTTAATACTGGTCAACGCTGCAGCATACTGTGTTGATTCTTTTACACTATGATTTTTTCTCCATGCCAGATATGAAGCAAAACAAGTGTCTCCTCTACCTGATCTTCCGGACATATTTTTCATTGTAAAAGGAGATCGGAAGAAAACTCCATTATAAACCAATAGCTCTGACATGTGAGTAATAATTACCTCTTTAACACCCCAGTTATAAAGAATTTCTGCAGCCTTATACCTGTCAGTTTCTCCTGTAAGTATTTCTGCTTCCGCAGCATCAGTTTTAAGGAATGTAATAAAGGGAAGGTACTTTTTTTTATCTGCCCAGTCCTGAAAAAAAAGTTCGGAGTTTTTTTCACAACGTAGAACTGACTGGACATCAAGTGCTACATCTCCTTTTTTAGAAAGGTAGATAAACATTTCATCATGGAAATCTCCGCGAATAAGACCGGCAAGATGATAGATTGCAGCATCGAAATTTTCTATATATTCTAACACAAATGGATC
>CBDVAD010000206.1:0-6770 GCA_965371875.1 uncultured bacterium | reverse complement strand
CCCAGTCAAACTTTCGATTTCCTTACTCATTGCTTCAGTGACAAGAGCAGGACAGCAAAATGCCGGGTTTGTCTGAACAAACAGAGATACATCAGGATGTTCCTTCATAATGCGGAAAATTTTAAGTATATTCTCAATACTTTCTCCCTCCTGTTCGACCCGAATATTGAATTGATCCAGTTCTTTTTCCATCATTGGATTCCTGGAGTTTATCTGCTTACCAATGTATTTTCCAAGATGACTGTGATATCTACTTTCCAAAAGTTCCATGGCTGTCAGTAGAGATTTAAATATAATCACATCCTGAAGTCTCAATTCCTTTGTCCACCTCTTAAAGAGTGCTCCACTGATAATTTTTGCATAATCATTATAGGGGGTAATAATAACTTCACCACCGGCATCTTCAATATACCCTATAAGGTCCTGATTCATTACTTCATTATCCCGTACATAAAGATCGCCGAAAATTGCAACCTTTGGTTTATTGGTTTTTTTGTATTTAATTGTATCCAGCCTTTCTATCGCCTGTTTAACTGCATCCATAAAACTCAACTCACCCATAAACGCTCTTATAAAAGTATCTCTGATCTCTAATATTACTCTGTCAGTTTCACCTTTAATAAGTTCATAGGGTCTGATCATACAACCAATCTTCTTTAAATTACCTCCAAACATGTATGCAAAATAGGTCTTAATCGACACAATAGGGCCGATCTCCACCATTGTGAGCTCACCTACATATACACCGGCTCTGCTCATATCTACACCTTCCTTCTCAATAAGGCTTTTTATAAAGGAGGGATACATTGCTATATTGCACGACACACTCGATTTCATCATCCAAAGAACTGTTTCTTCAGGTTTTAGATTATATTTCCTTATATATTCAACATATTCGAGAGCCACTGCGTTGATTGGAATACACTGACCGGTGTTCATTTTCATGCTGGAAGAGATCATCTGAGGAGTCTCCTCCAAAACACGGGCATCGATTCCAACATTTTGCAGATTTGCAGCAATAAGTGGAATAACAAGAGGATCCCAGTTGGGAAGAAGAAGTGTTTTTCCCTTTAAAGAGGTTTCTATGACAGGAGCTATTGGTAACTTTGATATTTTTCCAATATTTCTATCATCTGATTTCAAATGATTACGAAAGGCCCGGACTCCAGCCTCGATTCTTGTTTCATATCCAACATTTGAATCATGATCATCAATCTGCAGAATGAGATAGGGTTTTTCATGTTCATCCATAATTCTTTTAAAATATTCAAGTGCAAAAGAATCCGGAGAACACTTAAATGAGGTAACAAAAACAGGATACAAACCCTCAGTACGTACACAATAATCTGTAGCCGCTAATATTGCAGCGGGATACGCCCAGTGGAACTGATCCAGTAGATTATCTACTGATTCAGAAAGCTCAACTGTAGGGATGGAATCTGTGAAGTATGTTTCAATTCCAAGAGATGCAAAAAAATCTGGAATATCTTTATTCATTGAATCCAATAATACTGTATAAGGTCGACCTGTTAATAAAACTTTTACTTCGCCTTTTTCCGGTTCTTTGTATATCTCTTTTAGTTTAAGCTTTATCTCCCTGTAATACCTTACAGCTTCGTCATAAGCCTTTGATACATCGAGGAAATTGAACTCTCCCGGAATGAACTTGTTCAAAGATTTAAGAAGTTCATACTTTGTTTTCAGCTGATTTGCCCTATGATTAATAAGGGGATTCATGCTCTTTACTTCTTCTCCATCATGTTTTATGCGGGAGGCCAGTGTTGAGCTGAATTGAGTATAGTAACAGAATTTTCTTGATCTTGAAGGATTTTTTTCATCCTTTTTGTCCTCTATATGTGTGGGTAGAAAAATTATGTCGGACTTATCTACAAGCGCATCCACATGACCGTAAAACGCAGACATTGGTGAACAAAACTCTGCCCCTGATATTTTTTTCCCATAGGAGATAACATCAGGGGAAAATTCGCTTGTAACAGTTTTTATCCCCAGAGTATGGAAAAATTTCTGCCATAAAGGTATTTCTTCAAAAATTTGAAGCCCTGCCGGGATACCTACAACAGGTAAATCTGAATTTGTAATTTCTTCCAAAGCAAGAGGAGCAAGGGTTTTTCGCCTTACTTTTAATAAGGATGGTGCCTTCTCCTTTTTGACGAATTTCTTGGTTTCATAGTCTCTTCCACAGAGGAATCCATATGCAACTTCCTCATCCTTTACCGAAGCGACCCTGATCCTGCAATTATTCAAACAGAGCTCACAGGTTTCTGCCCGTACTGGGATATTTTCCCTGTAAATATCCAGTCCCTTAAATATGGAAATCCCACTTTGTTCTTCTGAGGCAGTAATAGCGGCCCCCAATGCACCGGTAAGATGACAGTATTTAGAAACAAGAATAGGCTTTTTTAATTTTTGTTCGAATGCGGCGACCAGTGCTTTATTTTTTGCAGTAGCTCCCTGAAAAAAAACGCGATTACCTATATTCCCCTCTGTTGCAACTTTCTGGAGGTAGTTTTCCCGGACAGAATACAATACTGTTGCAAGTATTTCATTGACCTGGTAGTTTTTATTTAGATAATGATTTATATCTCTTTCCATAAAAACAGTACATCTGTCACTGGCCAAAGGAGCCCTGGCACCTTCTGCCAAAGAGGCATATTCAGATAGAGAAACTCCAAGCTTAAGTGCCTGTTCTTCAATAAAACTACCGGTACCGGCAGCACAGACTGTATTCATCTGAGAGAAAGTAACAACACCTTTTCTTAATGTAGTAAACTTTGCATCCTGTCCACCTATTTCAATTATTGTATCTATTTCAGGATCAAGATCAACAGCTGCTCTGGCATGGGCAGAAATTTCATCCAGGATAGTATCAGCTCCAACCAGTTTTCCAATAAACTTCCTTCCGGATCCGGTGCTGCCAACTGATGCGAAATTAAAATTTAATTTTTTTGTTTTTAAAAAAGAACTGCATGCTTCAAAAATAGCCTGTACCGCTACTATAGGCCGGCCTGCAGTTCTTGTATAAAATCCGGCAATGGGAATATATTCAGAATTAATTATTATTGCTTTGGTAGAGGTTGAACCAATATCAATACCCATAAAAACGCGTGTAGTACTTCCGGATTCAAGTTCCTGATAAATATCAACTTCCACATCAGAAATTTCTTTGGGCATTAAATAATCATAATGCTCCAAACCATTAAAATCAGGATAATCTGAAAGCTTTAATTCCAGAGGATCATAAAAGTAGTCTTTTTTAAGATTATTAGTTGTATGAATAGAATCTTTAGAAAACTCAAAATCCCTGCTTATATCATCTTCCAAAAATAACTGAACCGCACCAATGGCTCCGAATAAATGTGCATATTCATGTATTTCAATTTTGTGACCAATTACCCCCTCCAGATGACTGACCACAGACTCATTCCTTGAAACACCTCCGGCGAAAACCATGGGAGTATTATCCGAATCTGTACTAATAAGGGTATCTGCAATATTATTTGCCAGACCCAAACTAAGACCATCGCAAATTTCTTCAATTGAATAGCCCTCCTGCTGTGAGTGAATTATGTCAGTCTTGGCAAAGACGGAACATCTTGATGCAATTTTGGGAATATCTCCAGTATTGGCCATGGCTTTTGCACTGAGTTCTGCACTGTCGGCAAGATTTAATCTTTTTGCCTGCTGATCAAGAAATCCTCCTGTTCCTGCCGCACAGGATGTATTAGACTTCATATTAACGTAATTACCATCTTCATCAAATTCTATTAAAGAGAACTTTTCACCACCAACATTAAGTATAGATTTAAAATCCTTATAAAAGTATTTTACACCTGTAATGATTGATATACGGGTATCAAAATCAACTGATCCTTTATATATATCAGGAACACCGGATGTTCGTGCCACTCCAACCACATTACTGTAATTAATTTCAAGAAGAAGGTCCCGCAGCACTGCAGCTGGTTTCCCCTGATGATATACATATTTATGATCTAAAATTTTTCCATCTAAATTCATCTCCACTACCGAGACAGTCACTGATCCGGCATCAATTCCAATAATTTTACTGTTTAAATCCATTTTTATCATCCTGTTTATATTTTCCATAAGTCCCACTCTACGGTAGAACAAGCTCCAAAAAAAATGCGGTATATAATATAACTGACCCGCTTTATGGTAGAAAAGGTATAAAAAATACACAATTCTACATTTATTATCATTTTGTCCCACCCCATGGTAGAACAGTCACAAAAAAATTATTCTACTTTACCTTTACTCTGCCTTTTAAATAAATCTCACCAGAACTGGCAAGTCTTGAAAAGAGATCTCCATATTCTGATCTTGCCTTCTTTATCTTTGCAATCATTGCCCAGGCAGTATCCTTATTTACATCCAAAATCTCAGCCAGTTTTCTTGCACTGATAAACTTATCGTTCTGAATAAAAATTTCAATGGCTGCAAACCACTTCTGCAACGGTATTCGTGTATTATGAAAGAGTGTTTTTACCGTTACTGAAAATGATACATTGCAGGCATTACAGTGATACCTGAATTCCTTCTTCATGGAACTAACTCTGTGTGAATGACAATGGGGACAGGCAGGTTTATTACTCCACCTTATCTTCTCAATGTATCTTATACAGATTTCTTTCGTAGGAAATTTCTTATATATATCTGCAATATGAGGCAAATCCTTCATATCTTAAAGATAAAGCAGTTGCGGCCTGAGGGTCAAGTAATTACTACCACAAAATGGGACAATACTAACGAATACCCTCAGGATTGATGATAATTATCTTTCCTTTTGAAGTTCCAACTGCAATTTTATCAGCAAATGGAGCGGGTCGTGTTGAAACCGGTTCTTCAAGACTCAGTGATTCTCTTATATTTCCACTTGAAGGATCCATAAATACCAAGGTGCTGTTGGCCAGTCCGAATACCAGTGAATCATCTATTATAGCCGGAGGAGATGAAACATTTCTTACAACCTCAAACAAGTCATTTCCACTATCTAAATCAAGTCCAAAAATAAGACCTTTTGCATAGATATATGCACCTGTATTACTGCAGACTATATCTGAGTATACCTGAACTTTATTTCCACTATCTGATAATTGTTTCTCCCACAGAACCTTTCCAGCATTTAAATCAACACAAACGACATTACCTTTCCTGCCTGAAAAAACAGCAATATTGTTTTTAACGGTTATAGAAAGAGCAATAGGCTGTGCACCCATGGTTGTGATCTTTTTTTCCACAGATCCGCTGCCCGAATTGATAATACTCAGGGTACCTTCCTGGTCAACTGATAATATCTTATCCTTCCACACAGCAGGAGTCATCCTTGATCCTTTGCCGGGCAAACTTATGGTTCGTATCAGATCACCGTTATCCCTGTTGATTATACGTATTTCCTCATTTGCAGGGAAAAGGCCCTGAGTACCCATAGGAACTATCCTTCTTCCGAAAATATGGGCTGTATTTTTATCCAGACTTTGTCTGTCAATCAATTTTCCATTGAGTGCATTTATTATAACCAATTCGCTGGAACCGGAAAAATAGATCCTGTTACCGGAAAAAACCGGGTATGAATTTTCGACAGAGCTATTTTCTGTCTTTACACTCCACACTTTTTCACCATCCGAATTGACTGCACTGACAATTCCCTGAGAATCAGAAGTAAAAACCATATTGGCACCGGTAGTCATGGACCCAACCAGTTTTCTATTGGATACAGATAACACCGACTCTACAACAGGCAGCAGTTCAATATTAAGGGGAGTAGGTTTTTCGACAGGAGCTGAATCTATAACAACATTTTTCTCTATTGAGACTTCCTCAGGGACAGCTTCCTGCTGTTTCCAAGCTTCCTTGACTACTGCAACTTTTTCTTCCTCATCAGCAGCACTGGATTCAGATTCTGTATCTTCCTTTTTATCCGGCTCTGATTTGGATTTTGTCAGGGAGATTGTATACTGTTTTGATGTTTCTTCAGATATAGTAAAACTCATGTTCTGAGATTCAAAGTTTTCACTGATAAAGTTAAAATTAAGAATATCACCTTCTTCGAAAATGCCTGAAAAGCTTCCCTTACCTACTATTCGGGAATTAAGAAGGATTTCTGCATTAGCCGGAATAACCTTTAAACTGAATTTATGAATGGATATAACAGGCACTGCTTCTGCTGTTTCACTTTCAGTATCCTTCTCAGCTCCATCTTTAACAGGTGCTTTTGCAGCAGGAATACTAATCATCCTCATCTCTTCTATATTTTTCAGATTGCCTTTATTTTCAGCTGAAAGCTCTTTTACCGGAATCTCTTCAGCTTCAACTGTTTCTGTCACAAGCTCCGCAGCTGCTGTGAGGGTCTCAAATACTACTTCAGAAATAACCTCTTCATTTTCTTCTGCGACAGCAATTGCCTCTACAATCTCTGTAATTATCTGAACACTCTCTTTTATCTCTTCAAATGATTCTTCAGTAAGACTGATCTCTTCATCTGCAACAACAACAGAAGCAGACTCTTCTATACTTTCCAGAATAGCCGCTACGATTTCTCCGTTTTCACCCGCTTTTTTAATCAACTCTTCGATATCAAGTTCAGGAGGGAGGATAGTAACAGCCCCTTCTTTAACGGCAAGGACAGTATCGACACCAGGTTCTGATTTTACACTGAATTCTGTACCCCGGACTCCGCAGACTGCCGATTGGGTTTTTACATTGAATTTTCCGTCATCCACCAGTTTCTG
>CBDVAD010000205.1:0-6773 GCA_965371875.1 uncultured bacterium | reverse complement strand
AATCCATAGAGATTGTATCTTCATTATATTTTATGGCAAGAACTGCAATATCTTTTCTATCAGCCACAGTTTCAACCCTCACAACCTTTCCTTTAAGGGCAAAAACTTTATTATCTTTAGCCACCATTCCAAGAACACATTCTTTATCATTTAGAAATTTAGCAATTCCGGGTAGTATAATTTTAGCCCCGGAAAAACTAATATCTCTTACGATACAGTTTCGTGGTATACCTGCTAAAGATAATTTTGCATTTTTTGAAAGAAGTCCCAGAACTCGTATACTGTCACTTGTTATATTAATTCTTTCATCAGTTCTTTTTTTTGAATTTATATTAATTTCAAGCATCTGTCCAAGAATTGCAATCAGATCGTCCGGTGGACGTTTTGTATATGCAAGATTAACAAAATTCAGATTAGGTTTATCCTTGTTATATGGATTAAAACCTGTAACCTTTGCAGACACAAAAAATAAAAGTTTATCTTTCTTATCTTCTATGCTGAAGGCAAAGCGAAGGGCCACAAGATTGTTAGCTTTACGTATAAGCTCAAAGGATTCCTGTCCCATATTGATAATCATTTTGGCTCCAACCATAGATGTGGAGTAAATAATTCCAGGCCATTGGGTTCCCTGGCATTTTAAATAAACGTGTTTTGGAAGCAAATTGAGATTCTGGGTAACTTCTTTAGTAAAAGTTACATCAATTTCCTTAAATCTTTCATAAAATCTGTTTATATGTTGACTGGTTAATACTGCCATAATTATTCCTGATACTATTATCTGGATTCTCTAATGTCAACTCATGTAGTTAAAAAACATAATAAATCATTAAAAAACCCGCGATGCCGCTTGGGGAATTGTCTCTTGAACTCGATAGTTCAAGTGGGCGAACTCTCACAGGCATCCTGTACAATTCAAAGAACCGCGCAATTCAACCTGTGAATATGTAGGCCCAATCTATTAGTTTGAACCAAGAGACTTGTATCCCCTCCCGAACACCGCAGGAAATGTTTTTATCCAGGCTATTCTGTAAAACTCTTATCAATCAAATTTATGATTTCAAGAGTCATCTGTTCCACTTCATCCGCAACTTCCGGTGACAGACCATTCTTTTTTTTATCCTGCTCTTTTAAAAGATCATCTGTTAAAAGTATACAGGATAATAAGGCAATACGCAAAGGGTCCTGCACGCCCATCGTTGCTTCTAAAGAAGAAATTTTCTTTTCAATTGTATTTATAATTTTTTGAAAATATTCAGGATCCTCATCTACTTTAAGAGAGAAGGAGGATCCCAGAAGTCTGATTTTTTGAAGACTACTCATAATAACGGGATCAGAAAATATCCAGTTCAGATTCTTTATTTTCAGGAGAATCTGCAGATTCAGATTCTTCATTATTGGAATCTTCTGGTTTTTTCTGATCATCGGATTCTATTGCTTTATCAGTAGTTTCTTCAGTCATCTCTGAGTCTTTATTGGGTTGATCGTCGGTAGATACCTGTTCTGCTTCAGATGATTCCTGCGCCAGCTCGGAATCTGTCTCCTTGATAACAATGTTATCTTCCAGAATATCGAGCTGGTTCAGAGCTTCTATAATACCGTTCTCAATTTCACCCTGATCTTCTTTAAAAGTGTCAATCAATACTTCGAGTTCTTCAATTCTAAGCTGATAGTTGTCCAGCTTTTCCTGAAGCATATTATTTTCACTATTAAGGGTATTAATCTTATCAATAGCTTTTCGAACCTTATGATCCAACTGTTTAATCTGATCAAGAGTAATCATAGAACTACACTCCCAATGCTTTTTTTGCCTTTTTAACAACGGCAGAGAAAGCTTCTTTGTCTTCGATTGCAAGGTTTGAAAGAGCTTTTCTGTTCAGGTCTATTTCAGCCTTTTTCAGGCCATTAATAAACCTGGAATATGTAATATCCTCGGCCCTGCAGGCAGCCGAAATTCGTGTAATCCATAATCTGCGGAAATCTCTTTTTTTCCTTCTTCTGTCACGGTAGGCATACTGTCCGGCTTTTGTAACTGCATCTTTTGCTGCCCGAAAATTCGTGCTTCTTCGGCCAAAATAACCTTTTGCACTCTTTAATATCTTTTTTCTTCGATTTTTTCTTCTTGTTCCATCAACTGCTCTTGGCATTTTATATCACGCTCCTTTAGAAACTGTACGGTAAGAGTATTCTTGCTTTTTTTGTCTCCGGAGCACTTAAGACTCCTGCATGACGAAGATTTCTCTTTCTTTTTGTGGATTTTTTCGTAAGAATGTGACCTGTGCCCTGCTTTTTGTATTTCACTTGACCTGAAGCGGTAACGCGATACCTTTTTGCAGCTGCTTTTCTTGTTTTCATTTTTGGCATTGCTTTTCCTTTTAGTTAATTTTTTCGCCACTTCTAAGGAACAAGACCCCTCAGAGTTGCTATATGTAAGATTATTAATCTTATTTTTTATTTTTGGGACTTAATATCATTGACATGAATCTTCCTTCCATTTTTGGTGGACTATCAATATTAAATCCAACCTCTTTTTCATTTAGAAGATCAATTGCTTTCATTAGAACATCTATTCCAAGTTCTGTATGTGCAAGCTCTCTGCCTCTGAATCTGATAGAAACTTTTACCTTATTCCCATCTTCCAGAAATTCGATAATATGCTTTGTTTTAAAGGCAAGATCATGTTTTTCAATTCTGGGCTGCATACGGATTTCTTTAAGTTTAACCAGTTTCTGTCTTTTTTTAGACTCTTTAAGGCGTTTTTCCTGTTCAAATTTATATTTGCCATAGTCCATTATTCTACATACAGGAGGACTTGCCTGAGGCGCGATTTCTACAAGATCGAGACCAGCCTGAGAGGCTGTAGCACGTGCATCGTCAATAGATACAACGTCCTGATCTCCGTTATCAGAAATTAATCGAACTTCCCTGACTCGAATAGCCTGATTTATTCGTAAATCCTTTGTAGCCAATATTTCTCCCTCTATGCAGACAACTATCCACACTGTTAAATTTGGCACTACTATATCATTTGTCCCTGAAAGAGTCAAAGGGGCTGAAAAAAAGTCCATGCAAATAATGTTAGATCTCTTCTTGTAATGAAAACGTTTTGTTAGTATGATAAAAATATGAGTAAAATCACAATAAAAGAGCTTCTTTCTTTATCTGTAGACTGGACAATTGAGATAAGTAAGTTTTATGCAGATTATCGTGAAGAAACCGATGATGTATCTTTCATGAAACTTCTTGCAACTATGATTGACCAGGAAGGGCAATATACAGAGTACTATGAGGAGAACTTAAGACAACTTGATCTTAAGTCGGATTTTGGTCCGGATTTTAATGAAATTTTAGACTTTAATGGTGGTTCTGAGTCTATTCCCTCTGTATCAGGATTATCAAAGATTGATTTTTTAAGAAATGCAGTTCGTTATCAGGGAATTTCTATCGCTACTTGTGATTTTCTTGGCAGTTTGACTAAAACAGATTCGGGGAAACAGATTTTTAAAAAATTATCTGATGAAGAACGCAGGCATATGCTTATATTTAAAGATCATCTTGAGCTTGAAGAGTTATTCTGATATGTATTTCACTTTTATAACGGGTTTGTTTCTATTATTATCAGTTCCTCTTTTCTTTGCAATTATTGTTACATTGTTATTTAAATGGGATTCACATGTAAGTCGGTTTAGAAAAGCTTTTTTTATAGGTCTGTCTGTTTTTATTGCTTCACAGATTATTCTGCTTTTTATTGGATTTTTCTATAAAGTAAATTATGAGAAATTACCCTTATTCATCCATATATGGATAACAGATATCCTTGTTTTACTGGTAGTCGTATCCATGGGATATTTTTTAATGGTAAAAAAAGGGTTGATTAGACAGGACAGTTACAGGGAGTATCCTGTTGTGTTTTCGTATGCGGGTGGATTTATGGTTCTTTCAGGATTGGCTAAAATTGTTGATAGTTTACTTAAATTTGACAGTTACATGCTGTTTCTCTATCCATTTATATGTATGACACTGTTAATAGCTTTTTCAATTACCATTATTGAAGCTGGAACACGCAGGGGCTATATATCAATACTTATGTACGTTCTTTTATTTCCGTTGTCACTTATTTTGGCACTGATACCATGGTTATATTATACAAATTATATTATGGCTTCAGTCGGGGTTATGCTTGTGATCTTTTCAGGTACTGGTCTGGTCTTTTTTCTATTAAGAAAAGATTATATCAGGAGTTAATTGAGTCTGAATTATGGATTTTGATGTGTTTGTTAAAGTTAAAAAGATGAAAAAGTATATTGCAATTATTTTCCTTTTACAATTCTTATTAATTTCCTGTTCAAAAGTAGAAATTATTTCAGATCCATATTGGAATACACTTATTGCAGATTTTGATGGAAAAGCGGTGGATCTTAGATTTCAGGCCCTTTTAAATGGTAAAAGGTTGAATCTGATAATTGCTGACATATCGGGAGGTTTTCCTGATATTAGTAATTATACAAATAGTATGAGCGATGTTTATCTCTTTAGCCCCCTGCTAAGCCGGGAAATATCATCTTCAGGGATAATTAATGGTTCAGCTGTTTTTTATTATTTTGACAGTATGAATCGATCCAAAGATAAAGATAGTAGTGATAATTCGGTTGTTATTGAACGTGACAGGAGGCATTCCTTTTTTGATACTGGTGTATTGGTAACAAAAAAAATTGTTGATGATCCCTTTATTTCTGTAATATATGATGTGGATAATTCATTATACAGAGAAGAGGCGGAAAGCTTTCTGAACGGGATTAAGGAAAGTGGTGGAAATATAAGAATAGAATCCCTAAAAGTAAAATCAGATACAACAGAATCTGAAGTCAGGAGTTTTTTTGACAGGGAGAATGTTGCTGGTGATACATATATAGTGATTTTTACCAATAAATGGAAGAATATCTGTTATGAATTATCAGAAAGAGATGGTAAGATGATTATAACATCAGATTCATGGTTTTATAAAACTTATGAGTCTATTATTGTTTTTAGTATAGAAGATGATATTAAAGGGATGCTAAAAAAAGTGTATAATAATATTAAAACAGGAAAACATGCGGATATAACATTGGATGGTGTTATTAACCGATGATATTTTACTGATTAGAAGAAAAAGATTTGACAAACAAATGGCTAAGAAATATAATTCTAAATGCTTGTAAACATTGTAATTGTGTAATTTAACAAGGAGTTCAGAATGAGAAAAGGCAGCATTCTTATCATATGCCTTACGGTGCTTTTTTTACTGGTCCTGCCATCAGCTATGGCCGATTCAGCTACAGAAAACCTGGAATCCAGGATTCTGGAGAGTTTTGATCCTGAAAGCAGGGCAACCGAATGGCTGGTAGTCGGGAGTAAATTTACCACTGAAGGGTTTCCAAAACAAACTTATACAGAAGCCTGGCCGGAAGCGATTTTTGGATCCAATACGGATGGCACTGATCGTCAGGTTCTGGGAATTAATGTAAAATGGGATAGAAAAGGATACAACAACATAGAAATCATTCCTGTTAAAAAGGATGACGAAGGTAATGTAGTACCAAATCCAATTTCAATTCCGGGAAGAGTTCAGAAGCTTGATATGTGGGTTTGGTGTTCAGATTTTGATTATTACTTCGAAGTTCATGTAAGGGATACCAACGGTGTGATTCATGTTTTGAATATGGGAAGTCTGGCCCGGGTTGGATGGAATAACTTTTATACAAATATCCCATCAAGGATTGCGCAGACAGGTCAATATGTTCCTTTTTTTAAGACCCTTGAGCTCGTGAAAATTGTGGTTTGGACTAAACCTGCTGAAAACGTTAGTAATTATTTTATCTATTTTGATCAGATAAAGGTATTAACAGACACATTTATTACCAGATTTGATGGCGATAGCCTTGCTGGTAAGAACAGTGCAGTAGAAATCTGGGGAGAGGAGTAGGTGATGAGTAGTATAAAGAAGTTATTAATTTTTACAGTAATTCTCCTTGTTGCCGGTTCCTTTGCTTTTGGTCAGTCAGTTTCCAATATTGGGGATCCTGATCCTGCTGAAATAG
Source organism: uncultured bacterium (assembly GCA_965371875.1). Lineage (GTDB taxonomy): Bacteria > Spirochaetota > Spirochaetia > B11-G9 > B11-G9 > JAJRQE01. The sequence goes on along the minus strand of CBDVAD010000205.1, from coordinate 696 downwards.
GTGTAGATACCGCACAGCAGAAGCTAAAAGAGGTTTCTATCTCTAAATTTGAGGATGCCGGATTCTGGTCTGTCTCAATGGGCAGGGATCAGGGAATTACTACACTACGTAGACTTTCCGGTGGAGCTATTGATAAAGAACCTATTCCTGATGAGGAACAGATTGGTCTTGGCGAATCTGATAAGTATGTATTGGGTGTTAGAGTTGACTACTATAAGCGTGGTTTTAATCAGTTTGTAATTAAACCAGCAAGGCCATTGCCGGTAGAAGGAATTGTAAAAACTCTTTCTCTCTGGGTTGTTGGACGTAATAGTCCCCATACATTAATGATGCTTATTTCAGATCAATACGGAAACAAAGCGGAAATTACTATGGGTAAATTGAATTTTACCGGTTGGAAAAAAATGACGGTAGCAGTACCTACTACTATTAAACAGGTGGATTATCATTATGCAAATAGAATGGGTCTTAAAATTGAAGGTTTCAGGGTCGATTGTGATCCTGCTGAAACCCGGGGTACCTATTTCTTCTATCTGGATGACCTCAGAGCAGTAACAGATCTTTTTGCCGAAGAAAGTCGTGATGTCGATGATATGATGGACAACTGGTAGGAGCCTGATATTACTTTGATTTAGACGAAAAACCCTCTGGAAAAGAGGGTTTTTTTTATAACAGGCTAATCCAGGAAATTTTGTC
>CBDVAD010000204.1:0-6809 GCA_965371875.1 uncultured bacterium | reverse complement strand
GGCTATCTTATAACCGAAATTTCTGGAACCGGAATGAACCATGAACCATATTGTGTTGGCATTATCTTTCTGCACCTCAATAAAGTGATTTCCGCCACCAAGGGTTCCAAGCTGATACCGGGCAGATTCAAGCTCACGATTAACCACCGGCAGATCCGGAGCATCATCAAACCCATTCCACTTTCTTTTCTGCTTGTGATGTGAAAAACCGAGGGGAACTCCCCTCTTAATCTCTTTAAGAATATCAATTAATACCCGTTGATCGATCTCTTTAAGTGAGGTTTTAACAGCACACATACCGCATCCGATATCAACTCCCACAGCATTTGGAATGACAGTATCGAGGGATGCAAAGACTCCGCCTATGGGCATTCCATATCCGGTATGAGCATCCGGCATAATAGCAACATGATGAAAGCAAAAAGGAAGGTTGGCAAGATTCATGGCCTGGTGCAGAGTATCGCTTTCCAGATCATCGAGCCAGAGTTTAATTGGCTTTTTTTCAGAATCTATTATCCTCATTTCATCAATCTGCAATTACTGCGGAAAGCCATCGTTCAGCCTCTTTGGCCGATAATTTAGTCCGCTCTGCCCAGTCCGTAATCTGTTCTTTGGTAATCTTTCCAATACTGAAATACTTTGACTCCGGATGAGCGAAGTAAAAACCGGAGACTGATGCAGTGGGTACCATCATAGCACTTTCAGTAAGGGTAATCCCAATATTCTTCTCTACTTCAAGAAGATCCCAGATAATTTCCTTATCAATATGAGCAGGGCAGGTCGGATATCCGGGTGCAGGACGTATCCCCCTGTATTTCTCTCCTAAAAGATCTTTAATCCCCATAGTCTCATTGGGCTCAAATCCCCAGTGAATTTTTCTAACCTGTTCATGCAGATACTCTGCAAAAGCCTCTGCCAATCTATCAGCCATTACCTTAAGCATAATAGATGAATAATCATCATGTTTCTTCTCAAACTCTGCAATAAGTCTTTCAAGTCCCAATCCGGAAGTTACCGCAAAGGCTCCGAAATAATCACTGTATCCGATCGGTGCAATGAAATCGCTAAGGGCTATACATGTATCGGTGGTTACCTGTTTTCTCTGCTGCCGGAGTGTATTTAGAACAGTTTTAATTCTCTTCCGCTCTTCATCTTCAAAAACTGTTATTCCATCCTGTTTATTTGAGTTTGCCGGGAATAGTCCATATACTCCGGAAGCAGTAATACCCTCTTTTTCCATAAAATCAAACATTGCTTCAGCATCTTTAAGAACCTTTCTGGCTTCCGGACCTTTTACCTTATCATCCAGAATATCAGGAAACTTCCCCTTCAGCTCCCAGGCATGTAGAACCATCTTCCAGTCTATATGATCCTTAAGAACAGATAATGGAACAGATTTAAGAACATGCACTCCGTGTTCTGCAGGAACAGGAGGGACAAAACTCTCCCAATCAAGCTTCAACTTTCTGGCCCTGGCATCTTCCAGGGAGTAATATTCTACATTAAGACTCTTCCGGCGGTCCCTGATCATGTTATGATGTTCTTCAATCTCTTTTTTGAATTCCAAAATGGAATCTTTTTCTATCAGTCTGGAAGAAATCCCAACAGCAAGGGATGCATCTTTAACTCTTACAGCAACACCACCATAGGCCGGTGCGACTTTTACAGCAGTATGAATATCGGAAGTTGTTGCCCCTCCAACCATCAGGGGAATATTCATACCCCGACGCTCCATCGTTTTGGCTATATAAACCATCTCCTCAAGAGAAGGTGTAATAAGGCCGCTTAGACCTATAATATCGGCCTTCTCTTTCTCTGCTGTATCCAATATGGTTTTTGCAGAGACCATGACACCAAGATCTATAATCTCAAAATTATTACATTGAAGAACTACTTTTACAATATTTTTCCCAATATCGTGAACATCTCCTTTTACAGTAGCAAGAACAATTTTTCCATTGGAAACACTTGCCCCGGGAGATGAGGATTTCTCTGCTTCAACATATGGTAAAAGGAATGAAACTGCTTTTTTCATAACCCTGGCACTTTTTACAACCTGGGGAAGAAACATCTTACCATCCCCGAACAGCTGACCTACTCTGTTCATGCCTCCCATTAATGGGCCTTCGATAACATCAATGGCATGGGGCAGGCTTTTTCGTGATGCTTCAACATCTTCCTCAATAAAAGCCGTAATTCCTTTTACCAGTGAATATGTTAATCGCTCATTAACATCCTGTTTACGCCACTCAGGATCCTCTTTCTCTTCAGTTTGTGTTGAATTAAAGGAAGCTGCAACATCCAGTAAGCGTTCAGTAGCATCAGGATTTCTGTTAAGAACCAGATCCTCTACACGCTCAAGAAGATCAGGTTCTATATCATCATAAACTGTCAGTTGTCCAGGATTTACAATCCCCATATCCATACCTGCTTTTACAGCATGATAAAGAAACACCGAATGTATTGCCTCCCGAACAGGATTATTACCACGAAAGGAAAAAGAGACGTTACTTACACCACCGGAAACCAGAGCATATGGAAGGTTCTTCTTTATCCACTTAACTGACTCAATAAAGTTTACTGAGTAATTCCTGTGTTCGTCCATTCCGGTACCAATTGCAAAAATTGCCGGATCAAAAATTATATCTTCCGGGGGCAAACCTACCTTATTAACAAGAATATCATATGCCCGGCTGCAAACCTCAATCTTCCTTTCAAAGGTATCAGCCTGTCCCTCCTCATCTGCTGCCATAACAACCGCAGCTGCACCATACATACGGATCTTTTCTCCACGTTCTATAAAAGAAGCCTCTCCATCTTTGAGATCGATGGAATTAACAATGCCCTTCCCCTGAAGACATTTTAGTCCGGCTTCGATAACACTCCATTTAGATGAATCTATCATTACAGGAACTCTGGATATCTCGGGTTCTGATGCCAGAAGATTAAGAAAGGTAACAATCTCTGTCTCCGAATCAAGCATGGCCTCATCAACATTGACATCAATAATCTGGGCACCATTTTCCACCTGATTCAAGGCTACTTCCAGGGCTTTTTCATATTCTTTGTTTGTTATCAGTTTTCTAAATCTGGCAGAACCGGTTACATTTGTACGTTCACCAACATTTACAAAAAGATTGTCTTCTTTTATTAGCAGGGGTTCAAGTCCACTTAGAGTAGTGTAATGTTTTTTCTTATGCAGAACTCTGGGTTTAAAGGGACTAACTGCTGCAACAATCTCTTTTAAATGTTCAGGTGTTGTTCCACAGCATCCTCCTACAATATTTACCAGCCCGTCTTTTGCAAAATCTCCCAGAATACCAGCCATATGGGCAGGTGAATCATCATACTCTCCAAACTCATTGGGAAGTCCTGCATTTGGATGAACATTAATACAGCAGTCTGCTGTTTCAGAAAGAACTTCTATATACTGTCTCATTGTCTCTGCTCCAAGAGCACAGTTGAGTCCAAAACTGAATGGCTCTGCATGACTCAGGGAATACCAGAACGCCTCGGGAGTCTGACCCGATAGTGTCCGGCCTGCGGCATCTGTAATTGTTCCGGATATCATTATGGGAACATTGATATTATTTGCCCTGAAATATGTTTTGATTGCATAAACTGCAGCTTTGGCATTTAAAGTATCAAATATAGTTTCAATTAGAAGTAAATCTACACCACCATCTATCAGTCCCCTTACAGCAGTTGTATATGAAGAAACAACTTCATCAAATGTTACACTTCTAAAACCAGGATTAGTAACATCAGGAGAAAGAGAAAGAGTTTTATTTAACGGCCCGAGAACTCCTGCCACATAACGTGGTTTATCGGGAGTTTTTGCTGTATAGATGTCTGCTGTTTTTCTAGCTATTTTTGCGCCTTCAAAACTGAACTCGTATGCAAGATCCTCAAGACCGTAATCACCCTGACTTATGGATGTAGAGTTGAATGTATTGGTCTCTATGATATCTGCCCCTGCATCAAAAAAGGCTGAATGAATGTCACTTATAACTTCCGGTTGCGTAAGGCTTAGAACTTCACTATTTCCACGAAGATTCAGGTCCGGATCACGGCCTGAAAACCTGCTTCCCCTGAAATCAGCTTCACTTAAACCTTTGCGCTGTATCATAGTGCCCATAGCACCATCAAGAAACATTATTCTTTTTGTTAATTCATTTATAAAACCATCTGACATAAGTAAACCCTCTCAACTCAATATTTCTAAAAGTCTGTTAATTTTCGAAATTGTAAAAACCGGTTTGATGTTCCCCGGTTCTTCTCCCTGCCTATTAATCCAGCAGGTATCGATACCTGCATTAATACCCCCAAGAATATCTGAAGATAAACTGTCTCCAATCATAAGTACATCATTCTTTTTTGACAAATTCATTCCCTCAAGAGCAATAGTGAATATTCCCGGATCAGGTTTTGCTATTCCCACATCATTGGATATTATAACTGTCTCAAAATATTGTCCAATTCCGGCTTTCTTTATTCTTGCTCGCTGAACATTCCCTATCCCGTTAGTAATGGCTCCAATTCTGAATCTACCAGCACAGGATTCGAGGACATCCAGGGCTCCATCAAGCAAATATCCTCCTTCACCAAGTTCTTTCAGATAAATTTCACTAAAAGCTTCAGAATCAGTATTAAGTTTGAAATAATCAAACAAGTCACTGAATCTTCTTATCTTTAGTTCCTGAATCGTAACAGTTCCTTTTTCAAATTCCTTCCACAAACCAGAATTAATTTCCTGATATACTGGAAGAAGATCTTCCGGAGGATCTGTACTAAAAACAACATCATATGCACCATAAAGGGCAGCAGTTTCTGATTTGGAGTAATCCAGAATTGTTCCATCGAGGTCAAACAGGAGAGTTTTATATTTCATAAGCTGAATTATAGCAATTATAACCTTTTAATAAAAAGGTATAATTAAAAAAATTTGAAAATATTTGATTTTCTTTGTCAGACTAATATACTTAAATAATGGAGATAAAGTATATGAAAAAAATAAGTGCCATAATACTGATTCTTTTTACGGTATCTTCTATTTTCGGTCAAAATACCGACAAGACAGTTCGTATAGGGATACTTGCAAAGAGGGGCATTGACCGCAGCCATGAACAGTGGGATCCTACTGCTCTGTATCTCAGTTCCAGAATATCAGGATATAATTTTATTATAGTTCCACTGGATTTTGATGAAGTTTATGAGGCTGTAGAAAAAAAGAATATTGATTTTGTTTTTGCAAACTCATCGTATTACGTAGGTCTGGCAAAAACATGGGGTATCATCCGTATTGTAACACTGAAGAATCTAAGATTAGGGAAGGGGTATACAGAATTCGGAGGTGTTATATTTACTCTTGCCAATCGCGATGATATTACAGTACTTAAAGATCTTAAAGGAAAAAGCTTTGCTGCAGTTGATAAAAACTCATTCGGCGGCTGGCAGACTGCATACAGAGAATTCCATGATAATAGTATTGACCCCTTTAAGGATTTTTCCAGTTTTGTTTTCGCAGGAACCCATGATGCAGTTGTAGAACAGGTTCTTTCCGGAAAAGTGGATGCAGGAACCGTAAGAACAGATACTATAGAAAGAATGGATCTGGAAGGAAAAATAGACAGAAATAAACTAAAAGTTCTGTCAGAAAAAGCTACAGATAATGGATCCTTTCCCTTCTCTTTATCTACCAGACTCTATCCTGAATGGCCATTGAGTAAACTGGAACATACAGACAGCATACTGGCTGAAAAGGTTTCTTCAGCTTTACTTGCCATGGTTCCAACTGATCCTGCTGCTGTTGCCGGAGTATGTGAAGGGTGGACAATACCATCAAGGTATGGTCCTGTAGATACGACCCTTCAGGCACTTAAAATATTTCCCTATGAGGATTTTGGTACAGTCACACTTACACAAATACTGGAGCAATATTTGATCTGGATCATCCTGATAATAGCAGGAATTCTAATTATTATAGCTATCTCTCTGCATATTACAAAATTGAATTATAACCTTCAGAATGCAATTATCAACAGTAACAAAGAACTATCCAGAAGAAAAATTGCAGAGAAAGAACTGCTTGCAATTAAAGATAACCTTGAAGCCCTCATCGAAAACAGAACTTCAGAGTTGATGACTAAAAATGACCAGCTCCGAATGTCTCTTGAAACAAATAATGACCTTATCAAAGAGGTTCATCACAGGGTAAAAAATAATCTTCAGATTATAATCAGCCTTATGAATATGCAGCAGGATTATTCCGAAATCAGCCATGGCGGCAAATTCTGTATCAATATGCAGAGAAGAATCACATCCATAAGCCTGGTTCATGAACTCCTCTTCAGTTCCGAGTATATAGAATCACTAAGTTCAAAAAAACTCCTTGAACTGATGTCATACCGTGTTTGTGAAATGTCAGATTATGGAGCAAATGAAATTAAGATAAATCCCGATTCAGTTGATCAGCAGATAAGCCTGGACAAAGCTATCCCCCTTGGCCTGATAATAAGTGAGATAATTGCAAACTCATTACAATATGCTCACAGAGAAACAGAGACCTGTACTACTGTAATAAGTTTATTCAAAAAAAATGGTTCCATGATATTAACCATCAAAGATAATGGAGTGGGATTCCCTGATAATTTTGTTCCGGCAGAATCAGGTGGTCTTGGCATACAGCTGGTAACGGTTCTTGTAGAACAGATCAAAGGAAAGATGAATTTTTACAACAAAAACGGTGCGGTAGCTGAGATAATTTTTCCAGTTTCTTAAACACTCTACAAAGCCTTCACACTTCCTTC
>CBDVAD010000203.1:0-6816 GCA_965371875.1 uncultured bacterium | reverse complement strand
AAGAATTTATGATTTTCCGTTTAAATCATAGAAATTTCAAAGGAGCAAAAAATATGATATGATATAGATATAAAAAAAGGAATCAGAAGTGGATATTCAATGGCAGGAACCCATACCGGAACGAGTTAAAACCGGTATCGAAGATGTTCATATCTGGAAAGCAGACCTCACTCAGGCTGCCGGAGATCTGGGATATTATAAGACAGTCCTCTCTCTGGAAGAATTAAAGCATGCCCGTAATCTGTGTATTGAAGAAAGAAAAAATCGATATATAATTACCCATGGGATACTCAATGTTATTGCAGGCATCTATCTATCGGTAAAACCTGAAGAAGTTGTAATCAGATACAACCCAAATGGAACTCCTTTTATTGATGGAATTACAAAATCTCTTTTTTTTAACCTTTCCAGTTCAAAAGAGCTGGCCCTTTACTGCTTTTCAAGCCGGTGGAAATCGGGAATTGACATTGAGCACCAGTCGGGAGTAAAGGATATATTAAGATTTTCAAGACGCTATTTTACCCGGAAGGAGAATGAGCTGCTTCTGAAAGGGGATCCCATGGAACGTCTGGTACTGTTTTACAGAATATGGACCAGGAAAGAAGCCTGCCTAAAGGCTCCCGGCTGGGGATTAACAAAACCACTGAATTATCTCGATGTTGCCCCTGAATCCGATTCTCCTGTTATATCTGAGGGAGGCTCCGGCTCCGGGGGATTGAAACTGGCTGTTTTGGATCTATACACCGAACCAGGCTACTCTGCATCTGCTGCCACCATTATCACAGACAGAAAACCACATTATGCCGGTTGGATCTATAGGTCGTAAATTGACAAATAAACTTTGCAGTTTCTCTTGCAATACTCTCTTATAGTTCTTAAATTATTAATAGAAGGATCTGTTTTGGAAGTTAAAAAGCTGCATACAATCAATGATATGTGGGAAAACTCATCTGCCATTTATGGAAACAGAAAAGTAGTCTGTGAAAGAATATCAAAAAGTGTTAAATCTGCCGATGGGAAAATTACTGAAGAAGCAGAATTTATTCCCACAACCTACGAAAAGCTAGAGGAACTTATTACTGCTGCCGGTACAGGGCTTCTGGAAATTGGGCTTCTGGAACAGGAGGCTGTCTGTTGTATCTCGGAAAACAGTAAACAGTGGTTAATCTGTGATCAGGCCGTTCTGGGAAACCGTGCATTCAATGTTCCCAGAGGTGTTTCATCCACCGACGGGGAACTGATCTATATTCTGAAACATTCCGGGTCCAGGTTTGTAATAGTTGAAACAGAAAATGAATTTGAACGCCTTATGACCTTTAAAAGTGAACTTCCGAAAGTTGAGACCATTATAGTCACGGATAAAAATTTCAGCAGGGAAGATATTCTGAACAGGATATACTCTCTGGCTTATATAATTGAACTTGGCAGGAAAGCCCCTTTAGAGAGCAAAGAACTATTCAGGAAGCGAAGACGCGATACTGTACCGGAAGATATCGCCACTCTAATGTATACTTCGGGCACCTCAGGCACCCCTAAAGGAATACCCCTCACACATGCTAATCTCATGCACAACGTCGAAACAATACCCTTTTTACTTGATGTAAAAGGTGATGAGAAGTTTTTATCCATTCTGCCTGTTTGGCATATTTTGGAGAGAGCTGTAGAATATATGGTTTTAAGGATTGGAGCATCCCTGTGGTATACAAACAGATATACAATTCTTAAGGATTTTGAACTGGTCAATCCAACCCATATGGTCAGTGTTCCGAGATTGTGGCTGACTGTTTACAATGGTGTAATGACAAAAATAAAGAAGGAGGGCAAAGAGGCTGTATTCAAAAAACTGTACGCTCACAGCCTGAAGGTCCTTGCCGCAGACAGGTATAAAAAAGGAAGGCAATACCTTCTTATCGGCCGGGATGAAGTGAAACCCTCGGTCACATTTATTGACTATCTCTTCCATTTCCTTGCAGGAAAACTTATATACAGAAAAGTAACAAAAAAACTGGGAAACAGTTTTATTGCCGGAATCAGCGGAGGAGGTTCATTGCCGGAATACATAGATGATTTTTTTGAAATTATTGGTATTACCCTCCTTGAGGGATACGGATTAACCGAAACATCACCAGTACTCTGCATGCGCACGTTTGATCATCGGATACCCTATACCACAGGAAGACCGGTCCCTGAAACTGACATACGTATTCTTGATGAAAATGGAAATGATATAGAAGGAAGCAAAATGGGAACTCTCTGGGTCCATGGGCCTCAGGTAATGCGTGGTTATTACAGGAACGATGAGGAAACATCCAGGGTTATGGTAAAAGATGACCAGAACCGGGATTGGTTCAATACCGGCGATCTGTGCCGGAAGACAAAATATGGTGATATTACCATTGTCGGAAGAATAAAAGATACCATTGTACTTCTGGGAGGAGAGAATATTGAGCCTGGGGCAATTGAAACAAAAATTCAGTCTTCTGAATATGTAGATCAGGTAATGCTCTGCGGGCAGGACCAGGAATTCATTTCAGCCCTTATTGTTCCGGATAAGGAATTACTTGAAGAGGAATGTGAAAAAGCAGGAACAGAGTTTTCAGAAGAAAAAATACCGGAACTGATCAGCAATGAAAAAATAAAGAAAGTTTTTATGCTGGTCGTTTCTGATCTCATCGACCGTAAAAACGGATTTAAGGAAGTTGAGAAGATTCACAACATTGCTTTCTGTGATCCCTTTACATCGGAAAACGATACACTAACCCTTACGATGAAGCTAAAGCGCCGGAATGTGAGAAAAAGGGACAGAGAGCTCATCCGGAGCATGTATCCTCACTATATCGAAGGGGGCCAGATAAAGGAGGAATGATGATAAGTCTGTTTGAAAAAAACGGTTTCGTCCCCGAGGAATGCACTTACAGTGACCTGGATATATTCCGGAGGGGAAATGTCCTGCTCATATCCATGAAGAAATTCAAGGAAGACAAAAAGGCGTCCAGAATAGCCGCAAATCACCTTGATCGGAATATGCTGATGGAACTGCATAACGCTTTCAGTTCATTCGAAACAGAGAAAGATATCAAATCCATAATCCTTGCAAGCGGGCATAAAGTAGCATTCTCAAGGGGGGCCAGAATTGAACTGCTTCTTGAAATATCGACTGAAGAAGTTGTACTTTTTATCGAAGGTGTTCAGAACTTCCTGCTTCAGGTCCAGCAGTATCCAAAACCTGTTATTGCTGCCATCAGCGGCCTGGCATTTGGCGGCGGCCTTGAACTTGCCATGGGCTGCGATTACCGCATTTCCAGCGACAGGGAAAATGTAATAATGGGACTACCGGAGACTTCCCTTGGAGTAATACCCGCAATGGGGGGCACACAGAATCTGTCAAGACTTATCGGGAGAGAAAAGGCTTTTGATATTATTACAGAGGCAAATGTAGAAATTACTCCCAGGAAAGCACTGGATTGGGGACTTGTTGACAGAGTAGTGGATGAGGATTCTTTTGTTGAGGAAGCCTTCATGTTTGCGAATGCAATGAATCTTGAGAAACAGAGTATTACCGGAAAAGTCACGAAAACGGGTGAAGAGATCCGGTTTGAAATTGATAACTATCTTAAGGAAGCAATAATAGAAGTAAATCCCGGGGGAAAGACAGCTCCTCTTGCCAGTTCTCTTGTTTCATTTATTTTCAGTAAAACTTCGTCTGAAAACTATCTTGAAGGTCTTTTATATGAAAAAGAGGTTTTCGTTTATTTAAGTGGAACATCAGACTGTCAGGAAGGTATAACTGCATTGAACGAAGAGCGAACACCTGTTTTTCGTGGTGAATAAAACGGAGTGATTCAATGAAAAGGATAGAAAGAGTTGCTGTTATCGGTGCCGGTATAATGGGGACCGGAATTGCAGCTTCAATATTTAAGTATGGATTTGAAGTCAGACTGTTTGATGTTAATAAGGATATTCTTCGTAATTCCTGTGAGTTGTTGCGGAAAAGAGCCCGACGTAGTCAGGATCCGGAAAAAATAGTGCTGACCGAAACCATGGAAGAGGCAGTGGAAGGGGCCGACCTGATTATCGAAGCAATTATTGAAAAATTGGAAACCAAATGCAGTTTTTACGCGGAACTTGGAAAAATAGCTCATTCAGCAACAGTATTCTCAAGCAATACTTCTTCTCTCTCTATTTCAGAAATGGCAGAAAGCTCAGGACGGCCGGGAAAATTCCTGGGACTCCATTTCTTCAATCCTCCCGTTCTTATGCGCCTTGTTGAAGTAACAGTAACAGAAGAACTTGAGGATGATGCTCTGGAAGGTGTTATGGACTTTCTGAAAAATATCAAAAAAACCGGGATCAAATGCATGGAATCTCCGGGCTTCGTTGTAAACAGGATTCTTCTTCCTGTTGTCTATGAAGCATTTCATATCTTAAAGGAAAAATCTGAAAACAGCGGCAGAAGTATAATTGAAACTGCAAATGAGATCGATTCCGCAATCCTTAATTCGGGAATTTTTCCCATGGGACCCCTGGATCTTGCTGATCTTACGGGAATTGATACGATTTACAGTGTTTCTGAAGTACTCTACCGGGGATTCAATAAATCTCCAAGATTTACTCCTTCCCCCTTTATTAAAAGTTTTATTGATCGGGGATATGCAGGTAGAAAAACGGGGAAAGGTGTTTATAACTACAACAACACAGAGAACGATCCCGACCTGAATCCTATTCTTGATGAGAGGGGTAACAAAATTGAACGCATTGAATCACCGGAGTTCAACTATGCGGATCTTCTCTCTGTTGCAGTAAATGAAGCTTTCCTGGTCCTGGAAGAAGGAATTGTTGCAAGTTACGAGGACATTGAAATATGCATGGAACTGGGTACCAGATGGCCTAAAGGGCCTTTTAAGATGGTAAAAGAGTACGGGAAAGAAAGGCTTCTGGATGTTCTGAAAAGAAGATACTCAGAGTCCGGAAATAATCCACGGTATCGTCCGGGAAGCCTGTGGGAAAATCCTACAGTGGAACTGGTGGAATATTTTTCTTAATGTTGGATTTTTATATTGGATTTTTATTATTTTATAAATATAGGCAGGGAGGTTTGTATGGCTTTATCACGAGAAGAAGTAACCCGGGATATCAGGGAAGTAGCGGCAGATTTCGTAGGAATTGAACCTGAGAAACTGGACCTGAACAAGAAACTCAGGATGGAATATGGTATCACTTCAATTGAAGCCTCTGAGTTGATTATGGAAATGGAAGACAGCTATGGTATAAAAATACCTGTTGAAGAGGCTGTCAAAATTCTATCATCTCAGGACGCTATAGAATATATCCTGAAAAATGCCGGGTAAACCAAATTCCGGTAAATTCCTCTCATACTGTAATGACGATACAGCTGTTGCCGGGGCAGATAAGTATATGTCCTGGCTGAGAGAACGCTCTTTTCGTAGCTTTTGATTAAAACCGGAGAGATGTTGTTATGGAAAAAAAAGAATCAATAGTAATCTGCGATGCAGTGAGAACGCCATTTGGACACGGGAATAAGCTTAAAAACTTCAGTCCCGAAAATCTCCTTGCGATCACTTTACGGGCCCTTGTGGAGAGAAATAAGCTCGATCCTGAATATATATCCGGCGTTGTTTCGGGTTGTATAAACCAGAATACCCAGGCTCCCAATATAGGACGGATTGCAGGAATGCTCGCGGGACTTCCCTATTCAGTTAACGGATACAGTATTCAGGCTAACTGCAATTCCGGCTTCACAGGTTTGTGCACAGTTATAGGTCTTATTGCTATCGGCCAGGGAGACCTCTATCTCTCAGGAGGCGTGGAAAACATGAGTGAGTACGGTTTCCGGTTGAGAGATAAAACCGGGTTATACGGCAGTTTAACTGAACTGCAGATGCTGGCTGCCGAAAGCGGAGAAAATTTTCTTGAGAATTTTGAAATAATCGACTGTCTGGCGGAGGGACTTACCGACAATTTCAATCATCTCGGTATGATTGAAATTGGAGAGATAATGGCGAACTGCTTTGGTATTTCCCGGGAGGAGCAGGATGAATACACCCGTAAGAATCTGCAGAGAGCGGTAGATGCTGTTGAAAATGATCTGCTTGTCGATTATATAGTCCCGGCAGGAGAAATAACCAGAGATACATATCCTTTGAACCGTAAGAGAATGCTGAAAAAAGCGGACAGTTTCTCAAGGGCGGTCCCTGTTTTTGCAGGAGATGAACCGGAAAAAGAGGTAGAAAAGTTTTTTAAAAAACACAGTGCCCACCTGAAAAAGCTTGGAATAAAAAAGATAATTCCGACTGTAACAATGTATAACTCATCTATTCCCGGGAATGGTGCCGGTGCCTGTCTGGTTACCACAGAAGGAAGGGCGAAAGAACTTGGGCTCAATCCCAGAGTAAGGATAACCGGCTGGTCAATGACAGGAGTTGATCCTGTGATAATGGGTACCGGACCTATAGAATCTACTTTCAGGCTCTTCAGGGAACCGAAGACTGACCGGGCCGTAGACCTTACAATGGAAGATATGGATATTATCGAAATACATGAAGCATTTGCTTCCCAGGTCCTCTCTGTTTTCAGAGAAAGTGAGAAAAAGTACGGCATGAAATGGGACAGAGACAAAATAAATATTCACGGAGGTTCCCTGGCATATACACATCCTCTCGGCGCGACAAATATGAGACTGCTTACCAATATTCTGACCCGCTTCGATGAAGACCCTTCAGCCCGCTATGCCCTTGCCTGCGGTTGTGCAGGGGGAGGTCAGGGCACTTCAATTCTGTTTGAACGATTCTGAAGGTT
>CBDVAD010000202.1:0-6839 GCA_965371875.1 uncultured bacterium | reverse complement strand
GTGTACCGATATCTCCCAGGGCTGCTGCTCCCAGAATTGCATCGATAACAGCATGGATTAAAACATCACCGTCTGAGTGTGCTTCTTCACCCAGATGATACGGAATATCAATTCCACCTATCATCAGCTTTCGACCCTTTTTCAGTTTATGAAGATCCCAGCCCGTTCCAATTCTCATCTACTTTCCTTTCTTAGGTTGCATAGCCGAGCAGGGAGGACGCATACCCGAGCAACAGACGAAGTCTGTGACCAGGAGACGAAGTCCCGACCAGGCATATCTATCATTCCAAATCAGACAGATATGTAATTTTCCTGTTAGCTGTATCTCCGGGAACTGTTTCTACATCACCAGCGTATTTCCCGTATATTTCAGCATCATCAATATATTCTGAATCATCTAAACTTGCTGATTTATGACTGGCCAGGATTTCAGTATAACTAAACCCCTGGGGTGTTTGAGCGGCAACTGTAAATTCCCTTTTAAGATTAGAGACAATAATATTTTGTGAGTTAATAGTTTTCATTGCGTTTACTGATGGAACAACCGGTATTGCAGCTCCTGTTTCAACTGTTTTTTGATACACTTTCTGTATAACAGTATCTGTTATCCACGGTCTGGCTCCATCGTGGATCAAAACAATATCCGGGTCTTCCTTTCCCAGTGCCTGCAGCCCGTTATAAACAGATTCCTGCCTTGTTGTTCCGCCTGTTACATATAAAAAATTTGAGTCTTTTGAAAGGTCACTGAGTAATTTTTGTCCTTTTTCAATCTCTTCTTTTGGCAGAACAATTACATAAAGTAAAAACAATTTGGATTCAATGAAGGGCTTTGTGGACATCATGAGAACAGGCTGACCATCCAGCTTTAAAAACTCTTTTTTATCGACCGTACCCATTCTTCGACTGGAGCCGGCAGCAGTTATTATAACAGCTGCCTTAAGAGCTTTCCGATTCACTAAACTTCCATTTTGCTGAATATAAGCTGACCTGCTTCTTCACGGGATATGTCCAGGGAGTACATAATCTCATCAGACAGGATTCTTAAGGCACTGTCATAGAGTTTTCTTTCCTGAATTGGGAGTTCTTTTATTTTACTTCGATGATAGAGAGCTCTTACAACAGTTGCATTATCTATTACAGAGCCGCTCTTCAGAAGATCGAGGTTCATCTGATACCTCATTTTCCAGTCGGCTGTAACAGGTTCATAATCTGCAGCCAGATGTGCAAGAGTTTCTTGGGTTTTTTCTTTGGAAACTATGGCCCTTAAACCCAGTTCATCAGCCTTCTCTACTGGAATCATGACTGTCATGTCGGAAACTTCCAGATAAATCATATAATAGAGAATCGGATTATCTTTAAAATTGCGTTCTGTAATTTCTGTAATTTCGCCTACTCCCTGCAGAGGGTAGACTAAGTGTTGATTTGTTTTATATTGGGGATTCATGAATGTTTTATACCATTTTTTTTCTCTCTAGTCAAAGGGTTGATTCTTTAGTAAATACTATGTTGTATTTGTAAGAACAGCCTAAGGAGCAATAGATGAAATTTTCAAGATCAGCAGGAGTTCTACTCCATCCAACATCTCTTCCATCAGATTACTGTATTGGCGAACTGGGTTCAGAAGCCTTTAACTTTGTTGATTATCTTGTAAAATCAGGAATAAGTCTTTGGCAGATACTTCCCCTCGGGCCTACTGGCTATGGAAATTCTCCCTATGCCGCGTTGTCTTCTTTTGCCGGGAACCCCTATCTTATCAGCCTTGAAAAGCTGAAAGATGAAGGATATCTGACTGATAAAGATCTTTTATCCTATCCAGGAGCAGATCCCGGTAAGGCTGCATGGACGAGCAGTGAGCCCGCGAACGACCAGTCCAGAGTTGATTATAATCTTGTAACTAGCTGGAAAGTTCCTCTTTTGGAGAAAGCAGCACAGAGCTTTCTTGAATCTGCATCCAAAACCGGGAGAAATGACTTTAATACTTTTTGTAATGAAAATTCCGGGTGGCTAAATGATTTCACCCTTTTTGTAGCAATTAAAGAGCATTATGATGATCTGGCAGAGAAGGAAAATGTACCTGATTCCCGGTGGAATTATTACTGGGATAGAAAAATCATTCTTAAGCAGAAAAAAGCAGAAGCTGAATGGTCCCTGAAGTATAAAGATATAATTGAAATAAAAAAGGTATTGCAATATTTCTTTTACAGTCAATGGATGAGTCTTAAGCAATATGCCAACGGTAAGGGTATAAGTATTGTAGGGGATATCCCCATATATGTTGCTGCCTGCAGTTCTGATCTGTGGAGTAACAGAAAGATGTTCCGTGTAGATAAGGATGGACATCAGACTGTTGTTGCAGGTGTCCCACCGGATTATTTTAGTTCAACAGGTCAATTATGGGGGAATCCCATCTATAAATGGGACGAACATGAAGCCGATGGGTTTACATGGTGGATCAGCAGGATCAAGGGAACTCTGAAACTGGTGGATGTTGTTCGTATTGATCATTTTATTGGACTCGAAGCTTACTGGGAAGTTCCTGCAGATTCTCCTACAGCGGAGACCGGAAAATGGGTTAAGGCTCCCGGACGGAAGATGTTTGAGATCTTAAAAAAAGAACTTGGAGATCTTCCTGTTATTGCAGAGGATCTTGGTGTTTTAACAAAGGATGTTGAAGCACTTAGAGATGATTTTGAGTTTCCAGGTATGAAAATTCTTCAGTTCGCATTTACGTTTAATGATAATGGAAAACAGGATAATAAAAATATGTTTCTTCCATTTAACTATTCCTCCAATTCAGTTGTGTATACAGGAACCCACGATAATGACACAACAAGGGGTTGGTATAATTCCGTAAGTGACAGGGAAAGAGATCTTGTCCGGAGATATCTTGGCCGGCCGGATGATGATATAGTCTGGGATCTTATAAGAGAGGCTCTCTCTTCAGTTTCCAATTATGCAATTATCCCTATGCAGGATATTTTAGATCTCGATACAGAATCCAGGATGAATACACCATCTACTCTGGAAGATTCGAACTGGGCGTGGAGGATGCAGTCGGATGCTATAAATGATTTTACTGCAGACAGGTTGAGAAGTATGATAGAACTATATGGAAGATAGAAAACGGATTGTAGCCAATCATTATGAACCTCTTTTAAATAAATATTCCAGAGGGTATGAGATTCTCGACTGGGAGAGTCTGGATAGTCAGATTAAGAGATTTGAGGTTCTTACTGATAATGCAGACCTTTCCGGGAAAAAATTATTGGATATAGGTTGTGGAACTGGTGATCTATATGGTTATTTTATCAATCGGGGTCTGGATGTTGACTATTATGGAATTGATATTCTTCCTAAGATGATTGACAGGGCCCGTGAAATATATCCCAATGGAAAATTTTTTGCCGGAGATATTTTTAAAGAATCACCTTTTAGTAAAAAACAGTTTGATATTATCTTTTGTTCCGGGGTGTTCAATCTTAATATGGGGGATAATGAATCTTTTTTAAAAGAAGCTCTTCCTGTTTTTTTTGCTCATGCAAAGGACAAGGTTTTTTTTAATCTTCTGGATCCAGGGCATTTTGTGCATACTGAAAAGTATTACTTTTTTAATCAAAAGGAAGTTCTTCACTTAATACGGGAGTATACAGATAATGCAATTGCTGTTACCGGTTATATTCCCAATGATTTTACAATAATAGCAGAAGTTAGGAAAAAAGAAGGCTTTTAGGCTGAAGGTTGTTAGGGAAGATAGTAGAGATATAGACTCCCCTAATAGCCTATCTACCTGAATTTAAAAACAGCAGCCGTCCTGACAGAACGACTGCTGAAAAAGGAGAAAATGAAACTATCTTATATCAATCTATTCCGTATTCTTTTCCGTAGTTTTCTGCAATAAAATCAATGTCTTTATCGCCTCTTCCAGAGAGATTTAAAAGGATTGTCTCTCCTTTTGGAAGTGTAGCTGCCAGCTTCATCGCATAGGCAACTGCATGAGCGCTTTCCAGTGCCGGGATAATACCTTCTTCTCTGGATAATTCAAAAAAAGCATCTATAGCTTCTTTATCGTTGATTGTTGTGTACTCAACCCTTTCAATATCCTTCAGGTAACTGTGCTCAGGGCCTACTCCCGGATAATCCAGACCACTTGCAACTGAATATACCGGCGCAGGATTGCCTTCATCATCCTGAAGAAGATAACATCTAAAACCATGGATTATACCTGGTTTTCCAAGGGTCATTGTTGCAGCATGCTCCCCTGTTTTAAAGCTTTTTCCTGCCGGCTCTGCTCCATGCATCTTTACAGATTTATCATCCATAAAGGCTGTAAACAGGCCAAGTGCATTTGAACCACCCCCGATACATGCTACAAGGTTATCGGGCAACCCCCCGGGTGTTTGTGCAAACTGTTCCTTTGCCTCTATACCAACTATGGTCTGAAAGTCACGTACCATCATTGGAAATGGATGCGGACCTACTACCGAACCAATTGCATAGAACTGAGTAACCGGGTCCTGAACATAGGCGCCAAAAGCCTCGTCAACCGCTTCTTTAAGAGTTTTAAGACCGGATTTAACCGGAACTACCTTCGCTCCAAGTATCTTCATTCGTATTACATTTGGATGTTCTTTGGCCATATCGACTTCACCCATATAGATATCGCATTCAAGACCCAAAAGGGCTGCCGCTGTTGCAAGAGCTACACCATGCTGTCCTGCACCGGTCTCTGCTATTACTTTCTTTTTACCCATTTTTTTTGCAAGAAGAACTTCTCCAAGGCAATGATTTATTTTATGAGCACCTGTATGGTTAAGGTCCTCTCTTTTCATATATATCTGGGCACCGCCAATCTTTTTTGACAAATTTTTGGCATAAAAAATTGGACTGGGTCGTCCTACATAATCCTGATAAAGGGCTGTAAGTTCATTCTGGAAACCTGGACTATTGCGAATTTCTTCGTATGTTTTTGCAATTTCATCCATTACCGGTTGAAGTTCAGGGGGTAGAAAACTTCCGCCATATTCTCCAAAAAATCCTTTTTCATCCGGTGTTTTTACTGCTGTACTCATTTTATCCTCCAGGTTTCTGCATATAGAAGCGTTACTGTTGATAGAAACATAGAGGATATTATTATTTGTGTCAAGAGAATTTAAAAAAAATGAAAAATTAAAATACTCTGGGCGTTTCCCTCTGTAAGGGCGAATAATTATTCGCCCCTACGACGGGTCATGCTTTCCAGGGGTTCCGTCGGTTATTGCATGGACGCCCACGCAGAGGCGTCCCTACAACAACCGACCTCCTGCGGCGCCCTTCCAATCATTAACGCATTTGGGTAAGGAAATGAGAAAATATTCGTTAGAACCAGGTGGAGTTTGAAGTGCCAGAGCGATTTAAGCAGTAATAACAGGTATTACCAAATAACAAAAGGGGAATAATATGAAGTATAATTCTGATATTCATCATCGACGGTCAATCCGCCTTAAAGATTATGATTATTCACAGATGGGGCTATATTTCATAACCTTTTGTACACAGAATCGTTTATGTTTGTTTGGTGAAATTGTGGATAGGAATATGGTTTTAAATGAATCAGGTAAAATTGCAGAAAAATGTTTATTAGCAATCCCGGATCATTTCCCCCATTCGAAATTGGATCAATTTATCGTAATGCCTAACCACATTCATTGCATTATAGAAATCACCGTAGGGGCAAATAATTATTTGCCCTGGGCGAATAATTATTCGCCCCTACAAGGTACATCAAAAACAATTGGTTCTATTGTAAGAGGTGTTAAAATTGGTATAACCAAATGGTTTCATAATAATTCAGATATCCGGATTGTATGGCAGCGTAATTATTATGACCATATCATAACGAATGAGAAATCTTATCACCAAATAATGGAATATATACTATCAAATCCTTTAAAATGGCAGGATGATAAATTCAATACATAACCTAAACAACTGATTTACTGCGAAAAAAATTAATGTGGGTTTTAAAACACAACGCTAAATTTTTGTACAATGGCCCATTGTTTGAATTTTGTCGTTCAGTGATGTCTTGAAAGGTATTGTGCAGGGTTTATTGGATTCTTTGATGTTTATTTAGATACAAACCCGGCATTCCTCTGATATAATAGAGAAGTGAGTAAGCACCAGGTGAAATAGGGATATTATTGGGAAACGAAAAACCTATAGTAATGAATAAAAAGGGGAGATCGTACAATGTCTTTTAACGACGTAGAAAATAGAGAATGGAAAGATCTTATATCAGGTGTTCGTGCGCGTACCTTTTGGGGTGACAAGATGATGGTTTGCCACATTGTTCTTGATGAAGGTTCTGTTGTTCCTTTGCACAGCCATTCCCACGAACAGGGCGGCACAGTGATCGAAGGCGAAATTGAGTTTACCATTGACGGTGAACGCAAAACATTACATCCCGGGGACAGCTACATCATCAAGGGAGATTCTCAACATGGTGCTACTGCCAAAACTGCGTGTAAATTGTTTGAAATATTCAGTCCTGTGCGGGAGGAATATAAATAGTCATTGAGCCATTACACGAGATTATCTCTTATCTGATCCCGATAGTGATCCGGATGCATATACTAATCTCTATCTTACAGAAGAAATTGCAATTGAAATTAAGTCATCAACTCTCATTACAGTAAAGCATTTTAAGGGAATAAAGGCCTTAAGGGAGGAATTCATGGAAGAAAAATTCGACTTATTTCATATGATGACGGTTATGATCCTCCCCAATGTCTTGCAAACACCCAGAAGCTTATTGCGGAAGATATGGTTTTCGCCCTCTTTTGTTATGTGGGGACTCCCAC
>CBDVAD010000201.1:0-6871 GCA_965371875.1 uncultured bacterium | reverse complement strand
AAGCACCTGCTCCGATCATTGATGTAAAAATTCCCAGTGGTATTTCACCGGCAAAAATCGTCCTTGCCAGGGTGTCACAGAAAATAGTGAAGATACCACCCAGGAGCATTGCAGCTGGCAAACTCTGACGTGTATCTGTTCTGAAAAGTCTTCTGGCAATGTGGGGCACAATTAGTCCCACCCAATTAACTATACCGCTGACAGATATAACCGCAGCAGTTGCGGCGGTAGCGCTGATAAGGAAGATAAGTCTGGCAGAGACCGGGGATATTCCCAGAGAGAATGCTGTTTCATCATCAAGGCTTAATACATTTAATCTCCACCGCATAAGAAATACAATTGTCATTGCTATCAAAGTAACCGGAAGAATTGTAAAGAGTTCTCTCCATGTAATACTCCAGAGCCCTCCGAGCAGCCAGAATGTTATTTCAGGAAGCTGACTCATTGGGTCTGCTGCATATTTCATGATGCCGACACCTGCAGAGAAGAGAGCAGAAACAGCGATACCGGATAGAATCAGTCTTAGAACCCACCCTCCGAAACGAACTCTTCTTGCGATATAATAGGAAAATCCCAGACCGGCCACAGCAAAAAAAGCTGCAGATCCCTGAATAAGCCAGGCTGAACTTCCAAGAAAAATAATAGCAAAGGCCGCACCGAAGGCTGCACCCTGGGAAACTCCCAGGAATCCCGGTTCTACCAGGGGATTGGAAAAAATCATCTGGAAAACCATACCCGAACCGGCCAGTGACACTCCTAGGAGGAGAGATGTAAGCAGCCTGGGAAGGCGCAGATTAAAAACCAGTTTCCAGGCTAAGGGATCAGAAAAAAGAATCCGGGGGTCCATTAATCCTTTGACAGGATATCTTCCAATAAACAGTGAGATTATAAATACTGCAAAAAGAATAAGGGACAGGATTAAAATCCTGCCCGTAGCCGGAGGAGCTGCTTCGACTTTCAGATTAGACATTCTACCATCCAAGTCTGCTTAAAATCTCAGTTTCATATTGTTCATCAGTCAGATAATAGAGATCCTTGAAAAAACTTCTGGTCATCTCTTTAATATCCAGATCCATAAACAACTCCGGATGTATCTGTTTCGCGAGCCACTTAAGACCCAGTATCCATCTGCTGTCCGGTTGGTCCCAGCTATAGAAATCCACAGGAAAGGGTGTTAGTTTTCCATTCTTTACTGCTTTAAGTTCCTGCCATTCGGACGAGTCGTTCATTGATTTAAGTACTACCTCAATATCTTCCTTATAGGCAACTACATAGATCTGATCAGGGTTCCATGCGGCAATCTGTTCCAGATTAACCTTACTCCAGCCACCTCCCGGGTGGATGCCTGTCCACACTGGATTCCCTCCAGCCATTTCAACCATTCTTGTTTGTATCCAGCTTTCAGGTGGTATGTTAAATGCTGCAATTCCATCTCTGGTTGTATGGTAGATAAATAGAATATCCGGTTTTTCTCTCAATGTATTTGTACGCTCTACTACAAACTCTTTTTCATCACGATAGTATTTAATTAACTCTGCTGCTCTTTCCGGATTACCAAAAACCCTTCCAAGCATTCTAAAATCTTCTTCATAGAACTCCGGTGTTTCGAGGTTCATATAGAGTACAGGAATACCAAGTTGGCCTACCGGATCGCCAAGACTTTTTTTAAGAAAGTTTTTCATTATTACAAGATCGGGCCGGGTAACTGCAACCTGCTCAGGACCTACTGTGTGTTCCAGATATATTTTAGAGTCGTATTCCGGATCCAGAACTTTAACAAATTCACCATTTCTCTGATTCGTTTTTCCCACTCCAACTATTCTGGAAGATGCTTCCGGGAACATATACAGAGCATCTGCAACCATGTTTGAAGCTTTTCCGACAAACGTAATTCTTTCCGGAATTCCCGCAAGGCTGGCTGTATTTCCAGTTGTGTCTTCAATTATTAAAGTTGTCTCAAGCTCTCTGCTTCCTTCTGCCAAAAGCAGACCTGGAATTAGAAAAGAGAAGAGTATGATATATAAAAATTTTTTCATTAGTATTTCTCCTAGGTTGCATGGGCGAGCAGCAACGGAGTTGCGACCAGCCATTGTATTGTTGGATGTATAATGGATTGTATACCTGAGACGGTGAACAGTCAACAGAACTAACAATGAAAAATGAAAAACCAAAAATGGAAAATATAGAGGAATTGACTCCATTTGTATTCACTGGTAATGTAGGTTTGAGGTAATACATGGAAGCTTTAATGATTTACGATAACTACACAAGCAATGAAAAAATTATACATGGATGGGGTTTTTCCTGTCTGCTGGATGGACATATTTTATTTGATGCCGGAGAAGATGGCGTTAAGCTTGTGGAAAACCTTAATTCTTTAAATATCAATATGAATGATATATCAGATATTGTTA
Organism: uncultured bacterium; assembly: GCA_965371875.1. Taxonomy (GTDB): domain Bacteria; phylum Spirochaetota; class Spirochaetia; order B11-G9; family B11-G9; genus JAJRQE01. The sequence goes on along the minus strand of CBDVAD010000201.1, from coordinate 4,457 downwards.
TTTCTCATGATCACTGGGACCATCAGGGTGGATTATGGGCTCTTCTGGAAAAACGGTCCGGGATAAATGTTTACTCATGCCCTGGCTTTACACAGGAATTTAAAGATAAAGTTAAAGAATTTGATGGTAATCTTATTGAGCTGGATGGTCTGACCGAAATCTCAGAAGGAGTTTATTCAACTGGTGAAATGATTGGCAGCTACAAGGATGAACCTATCAGTGAACAGGTTCTGATTTGTAGAACAAAAGAGGGGATGTCTGTAATTACCGGCTGCGCTCATCCCGGTATTATTAATGTAGTAGACAAAGCTTTAGAATTGTTTCCTAATCAATCTTTGAATACTCTAATGGGTGGCTTCCATCTCTATAAAAGCAGTGAAAAAGAAGCAGAGACGATTTATGGAAAATTGAAGGAGTATGGATTTAAAAGTTATGGGGGAACCCACTGTACAGGTGATTTTGCAAAACAGTTTAATACCTTTGAAATTGCAGCAGGGTCAAGGATAACATTTTAATATGATAAAAATGGCAGTTTTTGCAGGGAATCCTGGAAGGGAGTATAAAAATACCCGGCATAATATTGGGTGGATGGTTTTAGATGTAATCGATCATTCTGGTACTTTTAACTGGAAAAAAAAGTTTAATGGTCAATGGGCTGACTATTATGCAGGTTCCAATAAAATTATCATTCTTAAACCGGAAACCTTTATGAATAATACAGGAAAAAGTGCTCAGGCCGCTGCTCATTTTTTCAAGATAAAACCGGAAGAGATAATAATAATTCACGATGATCTGGAACTTGCTTTTGAAAAAATTGTATTAAAGAAGGGTGGGGGAACCGGCGGCCATAATGGTCTTAGATCCATGAACCAGCATTTGGGCACCAGTGAATACTATCGTTTGCGGCTTGGTATTTCCAGACCGGTACATGGAAGTGTGAGTTCCCATGTTCTTGGGCGTTTTAATCCTGATGAAGAAATTGGTCTTTCTACTTTTATACCGAAAGCTGCTTCTGTTTTGGAAGATATTTTAAGTTTGTCTCCTGACTCTGCTCTTGGTAAATATGGATCCGGAAGAGATTACTAATGTATCAGTTAGAAACGCTTTCTTCCGTACCGTATGTTAGGAAAGTATCTGTCATTTCCAATTCACCTTACTATGATTCGTATGTAAGGGTCCTTTCAGAAATTTTACCGTAATCGGATGCTGCTCTATGGTTCTCAAAGATTTCCCTGAACTTTGAAATGTTTTCAACAAACAGGTCTACAAAATAGGGATCAAAGTGTCTGCCTTTTTCTTCTTTTATGAAATCCACTGCCATTTCAAATGACCATGCTTCTTTGTATGGTCTTTCTGTAGTCAGGGCATCAAAAACATCAGCTATACTTACAATTCTACCAAAGATAGGGATATCTTCGCCTTTCAATCCCTTTGGATATCCTGTCCCGTCAAATTTTTCATGATGTGACATTGCAATTACTGCGCCGGCTTTTAAGTATTTACTATCTGGATTCTTCAAAATCTCATAGCCAATGGAAGTGTGGGTTTTCATTGTCTCCGATTCTTTGGGTGTCAATTCCTCTGGTTTCAGCAGGATAGAATCAGGTATTCCTAATTTGCCGATGTCATGAAGTGGAGCCGAATAAAAGAGTAAATCCTGCATAGCTTCACTTTGACCATATGATTTTGAGAGAATGAGTGAATAATGGCTTACCCTGGCAATATGGGCTCCTGTTTCCGGATCTTTGTATTCAGAAGCTTTACCCAGTACTTTCAGGGTTTCATTTTCTCTGGAAAATACTTCTTTTTTTGCAACAGCTTCATCCAATGCATATTTTTTTAATTTTTTATATGCCAGATCAAGATTGGATGTCATGTCATTGAAGTCAAACGCAAGTTCCCCAATTTCATCAGGATATTCAATTTTAATTTTTCGTGAAAAATCTTTATCTGCAGTAATGTCATGGATAGCCTTTCGTACTCTTTGTATTGGCCCAATCATAATTCCAAGAGACAGCATCAGACCGGTAATAATGATTGCCAGTGAGATAACAAATATAAGAATTTGGAAATATGTCATTTCCCATATTTTTTTAGTAAATGATTTTTTATCCTCTAATATAAAAAATTTCCAATTAAAATTGGGAATATCTGCTGTAAGACCAGTATATGTATTCCCCGATATGGTGAAGTCCGATAAACTACTGTTTAAATATGGAATACTCTTCTGCATAGTTTTCCAGTCTTTCCTGTCGTAATTAATATCACCTGTTGAAAACATAAGGTTTCCGTTATTATCAACTGCAAGTATGTATTCAGAGTCTTTTCTAATCATTCCTCCGGCATACGATTCTATAGATTTTTCTATTATTTTTACATATACAGAATTATCGGTAAAATCACTTTTTTTTAAATTTACCCATTGACTTGTTGTATAATTTTGAAGCTGTTCCATTTTGTATTTCATAAACTGACTTGAAATAGTAAAAAGATTTTGTCTGGAGGAGATTACAGATATATAAGCACTAATTGTAAAACTGCATACCAAAAGAGGGATTATTATTAGAAGAATCTTTCCTTTTATGCCAAATCTAACAGTTTTACCCATTTTTTCTCCATTGCATTAGCAATAATGTAGCTTAATTATATCATTTAACAAGAATTTTATTAGATTATTTTTAATGATTTTGTAATATAATACTGGTTATGGATCAATTTAAAACCCCCTCCGACTTATTATCGGAATCAGATATTATTTCTGAGGAGGAAAAGCAGAAGATTATAGCTGAGATAGACAAAGGTTTTTTAAGCAGAGTGCAGAAAAATTCCGATTTAAGACAGATCTCTGCAAAGTCCAGCGGGTTAACCTTACCTCTTACTGTTGCTGTTGTTGCAATAATTAGTACATTATTAATTTTACTGTTTTCAAACAATATTATAGTGCAGGGTAATGAAAGTCCCTCTATAAATAAGTTTACTAATATTTCAGGATCAGAATGGGAAATCCTAAAGATATATATGCAGGAATCAACAATAAAGCTTGAGAGTAAAAACTCAGAAATAGGTAGGTATAAGGAAGAAATAGTAAGTTATGATCGAAGATTAACAACTTTGCGTGAACTGCTTAATGTTAAAAAAGATACCGAAACCAGACTGGCGGCTGAAAGAGAAAAATTAAAAACAGAGGGGATTACAGAAGAGGATATAGCTTCGAAGATAACAGAACTTGAAGAAACTATTGTTTCTGAGCTTGCTCCTGGTATGATTACATTCTACAACCTCAGTATCGATGACCTGAATAAACAAATTGAACAAGTTTTGAATGATAAAACAGAAAGCGAAGCGAAACTTAAAACATCAATTGTTGAACGGGAAGTCCTTGTCTCTGAGAATGAGAAAATTCAGGAAGAGGTAAAAGTGAAAGAAGCTGCAATTCCTCTGGTTCCCGAAGTAATTGCCACAATGAATAAGATGAATGAAATTGCGGATCAATATGAATATGAAAAGGTAGTTCGAAATCAAATTTCTGATTTATACCTTAAAATATTCCAGAATCTGGATGAAAATGAATATACAGCAGCTCTGGAAAGAATAGAAGAACTCGAGAACTTGCTTGCAAATAGTTCATCTACCGGGGAATATAAAACAATTGATCAATTACCTCTTCAAATTAAAATAGTAGATACCCTGAAAGGATATGTAAACAAAAGTCTTGTTAATGCGGCTATGGCTTTATCTGAAAATTCTGAATATGAGAAGATAAGCAATAAACAGGAAGTGCTTACAGCTAATGACAGTCAGGAGAACTCTTATCAGAATGATCAAAGTTTGGAGACAGAGACTGGCTCCCGGCCTGTTTATAATGAAAACAATGATCCTGGAGAACTGTTACTCTATGGAGTTATCTCTCTTATCCAGTTCGATCGTATTGTTATTGAGTCTATTTCCGGATTCAGTGTTCAGCCCGGTACAGAGTTTTATGTTTTTAACAGAAAGGATCAGGCTGAAAAGTTGGGAGTTGGTGTAATAACAGATGTCTCAGAGGGTAATATATCCGGTTTATTAGTATCCTCTTTCCATCCTTCCGGGCTGCCTGAAGCAGATGATTTGATTTTTATAAAGCTTGATACTATTGATAATAACTAATATGGAGGTGGTGGGAATCGAACCCATGACCTCGTGACTGCCAGTCACGCGCTCTAGCCAACTGAGCTACACCCCCGGTCGGGCTACAGAATACCGTCAGATTATTACTCTGTCAAGTATCAGCTTGTATGTGCTTTATGTGCTTATATGTACATTAAGTCTAGTCATGTTAAAATTGATTTAATTGCTTCTAATGTCAGGATTGGTATGTTCTACTTGAATACAGGCAGCTTCATTCTGTAAATGCTTCTGTCTTCAAAACGTTCGGAAGGACAGAATTTATCCATCAGCCCTGGAGGAATATCTTCGCG
>CBDVAD010000200.1:0-6911 GCA_965371875.1 uncultured bacterium | reverse complement strand
AGATTATACGTGCACTTGGCAGACTTCATTTTAGAACCAGTTATGGGCAGAACGTATTAAATCATTCCAGGGAAGTTGCTATTGTTTGTGGAATGATTGCAGCTGAAACAGGAGCTGATCGGGATATTGCCAAGCGTGGTGGCCTTCTTCACGATATTGGAAAGGGGATAGAAACTGAAGTTGATGGTACTCATACAGAGCTTGGTGCTGTATTGGAAAATAAATACAATGAGGACCCAAGAGTAATAAATTCAATTTTATCTCATCACAATGACATTGAGCCCAATTGCGTTGAATCAGTAATTACACAGATAGCCGATACTATTTCTGCTGCCAGGCCAGGGGCCAGAAGAGAATCTCTTAATAATTATATAAAGAGACTTGAAAATTTAGAAAGGATTTCAACTAGCTTTGAGGGAGTTGATAAGGCTTTTGCTATCCAGGCAGGAAGAGAACTTAGGATTATGGTTAATACAGACAGTGTTGATGATGTCAGGGCACGGGATCTTGCTAAAGAAATTGCCAAAAGAATAGAACTGGAAATGAGATATCCTGGAAGAATCAAGGTAACAATAATCCGTGAGACCCGGGTTGTAGAGTATGCCCGCTGATGAGAAAGTAGTAGTGTCAAAAAAAATAAAAGCTCTGATTCTGGGTGACATTGTTGGTCAGCCAGGATGCAGGGCTGTTTTTATTGGTTTGAAATCTCTTATAAAAGAATATAAATCTGATATTGTTGTTATAAATGGGGAAAATGCGGCTGATGGTTTTGGGATAACTCCGGAGATTGCCACCCGAATTTTTGCCAGTGGTGCAGATGTAATAACCTCTGGTAATCATATATGGCAAAAAAGAGATATATATCCTTTACTTGATTCAGAAGAACCAATCCTGAGACCCGCCAATTACCCTCCTTCTGTACCTGGAAAAGGTTTTGTGATAATAGATATCCGGGGTACTAAAGTAGCTGTTCTTAATCTTCAGGGTCGAAAAGATTTTGGGGATCTGGATTGTCCCTTTCAGGCAGGACTTGCGTATTCAAAAAAACTTAAAAGCAAGGCAAAGATAATAATCGTAGATTTCCATGCTGAATCGGCTGCCGAAAAGGAAGCCCTGGGTATCTATCTGGATGGTAAAGTAAGCGCTGTTTTGGGAACGCATACACATGTACAGACCGCAGATGAACGAATTTTACCTGGAGGAACTGCTTATCTGTCTGACCTGGGGATGACAGGACCATCTGATAGTGTTATTGGTAGTGACCATAGTATATCAGTAAGAAGATCTCTTACACAGATGCCGTTTAAACATGAAGTAGCGGATAATCCTGCAGTTATATCAGGTGTTGTTCTTGATCTGGATATTTCCACAGGGAAATGCCTGTCTATTAAGCGTTTTAAGAAAGTTTCATCTTATTAGAATATAAATGAAAAAATTATCATTAATTGAGATAGTTTCAAAGCGATTTCCTGAAAAGTCCCGGGATGTTTTATATACAAAGATAATGTGTGGTGAAATTTTGGTAAAGGGAGAGAAAATTTCTGATCCTTCCAGTAAAGTTTCTATTGATTCGGACATTAAGATTGTAGAAAAAAAATTTGTTTCCCGGGGTGGAGTAAAACTGGAAGCAGCTTTGGATGGGTGGAATATAGATGTTACTGAAAAAGTTCTCCTGGATGCCGGAAGTTCAACTGGTGGTTTTACTGACTGTCTTTTAAAAAGGGGTGCTGTGTTGGTTCATTCTGTTGATGTAGGCTATAACCAATTAGCATATTCACTTAGAACGGATAAGAGAGTCAATGTTTTAGAGAAAACCAATATTATGCACATAAATGAACTTACACCTTTTCCCGATTCAGCTGTTGCTGATCTCTCTTTTAGATCTATAAGCGGGGCTGCAAGGCATATTATTAATTTAACAGCTGAAAAATGGCTTATAGCTCTTGTTAAACCACAGTTTGAGATAGATTCAAAAATATATCCAGACTTTGCTGGTATTATCAGGGACAGAAGTGTTCTTCACAATGTATTAAAAAGTGTTCTCGAGAAAATTGACAAAGATAAGCTATCTGTTGAGAAAGTAATGCTTTCTCCTGTAAAAGGCAGGAAGGGTAATACGGAATTCCTTTTTTTAATCAGGGATAATCAAAACAAAGATGCAGATCCGTCATGGATGGGTCGGATCGGTCAGAGATTAGAGGATTTGATCAGTGACATGCGGTAGGGGCAGTCACGGGGGATTTGCTTTGCCAAACCCCCGTGGCTGCCCCTACCGCACCATCATTGTACAGATGCTCTTGTCAGGGGTTCACCAATAAAAACACCTTCTGTTGAAAGAAATTGCTTTTTTTGACCATTTATAAGAATTTGGACCTTGTCAACAGTTGAGAATTCAGTTGCAGTAAAGACAATCTGCTTTAATTCTGCTTCCAAACCCTCTCTTCCAAAATTATTAAAGCTGAGTGCCTCGTTAAAATCAATTGTTGCTGTCATGTTTGAAACAGTAATTCCCCTTATTTCTGTACCTGTGGGTATAAGAGAGAGCAGACCTTTATTAAGTTCACTGGAAGTTAATCCGGAAAGCAGTGCTGTTAATGTTTCAGTAAGAGGGCTGTCATTGTAGTATATTGGTCTCATTATTCCCTGTAGTATAATTTCGCTTTCATTATTTAGATTAACGAAATAAAGAGTTGAAGTTCTCATGTTTTTTTCAGCAATTGGGTTACTGTTTTCAACATTGTCAGTCCCTGATTCAGGTATATCGATCTTGATCTCAGGAATATTATTTTGATCGACTTCAGAAGGATTAGTCAGACTATTGCTGCTTGTAGTTGTCGACTCGTTCCCTTGTTCCTCAACTATTCTTTCTATTTCAGGTTCTTTTATCTCTTTATTTGAAGATATAATATCCAGAAATCCTGTTGCTTCTATGACATTCTCTATTCTGGATCTGCTAAAAAGAAATATAACTATAATAAGAAGTATGAGCGCAATCCAAAACAGGCATCCAATGGACGATTTTTTCTTTTTCATCTCCTACAAAATATCGGTATATAGATCGTTAATCAAGAGAGAGTGTTAGGAAAATTATAATAATTATTCAGGTTATGGAAAGAAAGGCTATTAGGCTGAAGGCTGTTAGGAAGAGAAGGAGATAGACACACCTAATAGTCTAACAGCCTAATGGCCTTCAAAACCTTATTATCTATATGAATAGTTTCAAGCTGGACCACATATTCTTGTTTCTATGCAATGTACAGGCTCTATGGTTTGACAGGGCAATTAAAAGTTCGTATATTTCAAAATATGAAGATTTTTAATGGTATCTCTGCATCACCTGGTATAACTATCGGAGAGGTTTTTCTCTATCTGGACGAGAATCTTAAAGTTCCTAAATACAGTATTGAGAGTGATGAAATTGATTCTGAATTGGAAAGATTTCATATTGCTGCAGAAAAAGTGGAAGAAGATCTGAAGCGGATTCAGGCTGAAGCAACAAAGCAGATGCTGGCAGAAGAAAGCCGGTTTCTGGATTCTCATATGCTCATGCTGACTGATCCTGAATTTATTAAACAAATAAAAGAAAATTTGGGTCTTTATAAGAAAAATATCGAATGGGTACTTCTTTTTACAGTAAAAGAGTTCATAAGGATCCTCAGAAAGGCTGACAGTCCTTATCTGGTAGAGCGAACTGTTGATCTTTATGATGTAACCCAAAGAATTCATAGACATCTGATGTTTCGTGAAAAAATATCATTAGCTGATATTGGACAGGAGGTAGTCGTTGTAACTCATAATCTTATGCCTTCTGATACTGTTAATATGAATAGAAAAATGGTCAGGGCAATTGTTATGAATGGGGGAGGAAGAACCTCTCATACAGCAATTCTTGCCAGATCTTTCGAAATCCCTGCAGTTCTTGGTCTGACCAATATTACTGATGAAGCCCGCAGCGGTGATGTAATAATTGTCGATGGGAATTCCGGTACAGTTATTCTTGATCCTGATGAAGAAGTTTTATTGGAATACCGGAACAGATCAGAAAACTGGATCCAGCATGAAAAGCAGCTTAATCAACTTAACAAACTGCCTGCAGAAACTCTGGATGGTAAGCGGGTTCTCCTGAGTTCCAATATTGAAATGCCTGAAGAGGTCGAATATGTACTATTCCATGAGGCAGATGGGATTGGACTGTTTAGATCAGAATTCCTCTTTTTAAAACAAAGTGGTTTTTCCAGTGAAGATGATCAGTATGAAGCATATGCAAGTGTGATAAGTCAAATGAAAGGTAATGGTGGTGTAACAATCAGAACTCTTGATGTTGGCGGTGACAAAATTATTCCTGATCTTGATACATTAGAAGAGAAAAATCCTCTATTGGGTTGGAGGGCTATTCGCTTTTGTCTGCATCATAAAGATATTTTTAAAGTTCAGATGAGAGCTCTTCTCCGGGCTTCAGTTCATGGAGAGCTTCGTATTATGTTTCCCATGATCTCGGGTATTGAAGAACTGGAGGATGCTCTCGAATTTTTAGAGGAAACGAAGATAGAGTTAAGAAATGAAGGGGTTATTTTTGATGAAAAGATACCTGTAGGTATTATGATTGAGGTCCCATCTGCTGCAATTACTTCGGATATCCTCGCAAAAAAGGTGGATTTCTTCTCTATTGGGACAAATGACCTTATTCAGTACACTGTAGCTGTTGACAGGGGAAACGAAAATATTGCATATCTTTATAAATCCTTTCATCCCGGTGTTTTGCGTCTCATTCAAATAGTAATTGATAATGCGCATGAAGCCGGTATACCAGTTGCAATGTGTGGTGAGATGGCCGGTGATCCCCTTGCTTCAGTTATTCTTCTGGGTATGGGCCTGGATATCTTTAGCATGAGTTCTATTGTCCTTCCCTCTGTAAAAGAGATAATTAGATCTGTAAGGCTGGATGAAGCGGAAGAACTGGTTAAGAAGATTATGAAAATGAGTTCTTCCCTGGAAATTGATAAGTATGTAAGAGTGTGGATGAATGAACGATTTGAAGATATCACAGAATAATAATGGGTTGCCGGTAGTTGCGGTTATCGGCAGGCCGAATGTTGGCAAGTCAACTCTATTTAACCGTATGGTTGGAAGAAGACAGGCCATAACTGATCCTACCCCAGGAGTCACAAGAGATCCTGTAGAAGCTGATTACAGTTTTGATAATAGAACTGTAAGGTTAATAGATACTGGTGGATATAAGATTGAGCAAGAGGGTTTAGATGAACTCGTAAGCAGTAGAAGCCTTGAGGTTATGGAGAGTGCAGATCTTGTTCTGTTCATGATGGATGTTATGGAAATAACTCCGGAAGATGAAGCTCTTGTTAAGATACTCAGGAAATTTTCTAAAAAGGTTCTTGTAGTTGTTAATAAAGTTGATCATCAGGGAAGAGGAGCTGATTTCTGGAATTTTTATTCTCTGGGTTTTGATCATGTTCTGGGAATGTCAGCAGAACATGGTCTGGGTATGACTGAACTTGATGAAAAGCTGGAAGAGCTTATCGATTTTGATATTAAAAGAGAACAAAATGATATTTCTGAACATCAGATTGTTTTAAGTATAATGGGGAAGCCAAATACAGGGAAATCTACCCTCACAAACAGATTGTTGGGTCGTACAGCTTCCATAGTATCCGATATTCCAGGTACAACGAGAGATATTGTTGAAGGGTTATTTGAACACAGTAAAAAATTCTATAAAGTTCTTGATACTGCCGGTATTCGAAGAAAGAAGAAGGTAGGGGAAAATGTTGAATATTACTCTGTAAACAGAGCCTTTCAAAGTATTGAGGAATCAGATGTAGTACTTTTAATGATTGATGCTGTAGATGGGCTGGCTGATCAGGATAAAAAAATTGCTGCACAGATTGTAAAAAAGGGGTGTGGTGTAATTCTTGTTCTTAATAAGTGGGACAAGCTTAAAGATATTCCTAATCAGATGGAAGCAGTTAAAGATAGAATCAAATTTCTATTTCCTGTATTGGCTTTTGCACCTATTGTTCCAATTTCTGCTTTAACAGGTGAAGGAGTGGACGAGCTTTTAAAACAGGTTTATAAGGTTTGGAAGCAGCTGAACAAACGAATTGAAACTGCAAGGGTTAATGAGGCTCTTAATAGGTGGACAGAGAATCAGGAGGCTCCAAGACACAGCAGGGGTCGGTATAAAATTATGTATGGAACACAGATCAGGTCCAATCCGGTGCATTTTGTATTTTTTGTAAACAGAAAAACCGGATTTCCCGGTTCCTATCTGCAATATATTACAAATAATATCAGAAAAGACTTTGGTTTTTCTTCTATTCCTCTTCGGATAGAGATAAAAGAGAGATAATGGGAGATTTCCATATCAGGGATGTCTGTAGAATCCTTGATATTAAACCCCATATAATAAGATATTGGGAACAGGAAATCAGCGAAATATCTCCCAGGAAAGATCTTTACGGGGTCAGGATTTATAGTTTCATGGATATCAATCTTCTATTCAGGATTAATTATCTTTCTCATAAAAAAGGTTTAAATATTACTCAAATTCGAAAGCAGTTGTGGCTGGATATGGATGCCGGAATTCAAAGCAAACGAACAAAAATACAGGAACTTAGAACTGAACTGATCAAATTACGTGAGAAAGTAAGGAATTCTTTGATAAAATAGATTAATCTGACGATATTCATGAATATGTGGAAATCAAAAAAACTTCAATTCTATTTCTTTATATTTGTATTCCTTGTTTTTCCTGGACAAGGCAGCATATTTGCATTTTCTTCCAACCCTCTTTCATTGCAGTTCCCTGAGAATACAGAAGTACGTCAGAATGTATATGACCAAATGACAGGAACCAGCAAAGAAGCTCTTTCTGTTCTTCCCGAGTGGATTGC
>CBDVAD010000199.1:0-6912 GCA_965371875.1 uncultured bacterium | reverse complement strand
CACAGGATTTGCTTCGTAAACCCTGTGTGGCGACCCCTACATTTTTGTATACCATCATTTTTCATCAAAGAAAATAATTTGTTGATTTTCAACTGTTTTTCTAATAGTATGGATATCGGTGGTATTATTTTGAAAGGCACTTCCATGGAAGAGATGAAAAAATTTCACGAATCTGAGTACGGCACAGAGCCTGAGACAATAGCTCAAGCTCCGGGAGTGATAAATTTGCTTGGAGAGCATACTGATTTTTTTGATGGTTATGTTATTCAGGCAGCAATTAACAATTCTGTAAAAATTGCTATATCAAGAAGAATTGATAATTCTCTCCGCTTTTATGCTGCAGATGTAGGTGAAAGGAAGAAAACAACTATAGCTAATCTAAAATATAAAAGAGAAGATCGTTGGGCCAACTATATAAAGGGTGTTCTCTATGAATTTATTCAATTGGGTTATAATTTCAAAGGACTTGATATTACAATTTCAGGAGATATACCCCAGGGTATAGGTCTTGGTTCTTCAGCAGCAGTTGGTGTGGCAACGGCTCTGGCACTTAGAGAGCTTTTTGATTTTGAAATGACCGGTATTCAGGTTGTTCAGACAGCTTACCTTTCAGAAAGTGCATTTATAGGAAATAGTGAAAGGTTAACAGATCAGTTTTGTACATTCTACGCAGAAGAGAACAGTGCTGTATTCCTGGATGTCAGAACTCTTGAGTATGCAAATATTCCTTTTGATCTGAGCGAATACAAGCTTGTTATCACAAACAGCAATGTTCCGGTTATCAATAGTGATGATGAGATAAATGATCGGAGAGACGAGTGCCAGAAATGTCTGACTGTTCTTCCCTCAAAGACACAGGGTTCAAGTCTCAGGGACTTTGTTCAATCTGACCTTGAACTAAGTATGGGGAAACTGACAGAGTCTTCAAGGCGCTTGTGTTTACATGTAATTGATGAAAATCAGCGTGTGCTTGATGGAAAAAAACAGTTGGAACACAAAGATTACTTATCCTTTGGAAGGCTTCTGAACAGATCACATGAGAGTCTCCGTGATAATTTTGAGGTGTCATGTCCTGAACTGGACTGGCTTGTAAAGCGGGCGTCAGAAATAGATGGATGTGCAGGTTCCCGAATGGCTGGCCCTGGATTCTGCGGCTGCACTGTGTCATTAATGAGGGAGGATGCTTTTGCCCTGTATGATGAAAGGCTGGAGGAATATGATAGAATTTTCGGGTTTCAGGCTGAGTATTCTATTTGTGAACCAGCAGGTAAAGCAAGGGTAATATACTCTAATATTAAACACGCCAGTATTATATAAGCCAGAATTAATGGAGAATATTTAATGTCTGATCATTTAAAAGGGGGATTACGGTATCTTCATTTAAAAAACTATCGAAGTGCGCTGGAAGAGTTCCGTCTTGTTGAAGAAGATCCTTCTGACTCTCCTGATTTATCTTACTATCTTGGAATCTGTTATACAAATTTAGAAAAATATGATGAAGCACTCCTTTATCTGGAGCAGGTTGTAACCAGTCATACTGATATTTTACTTATATATCAGTGCAGACTTATTTTAAGTTACATTTATTCTATAACCGGGCGGTATAAACTGGCAGAATTTGAGCTGAGAGAGCTTGTAGATGCGGGATTCGAATCAGCACAGATCTATGGAACATTCAGCTATATTACTTATTCCCAGAAGCTGGTTGATAAGAGTCTGGAATATCTCCGAAAGGCGGCTGAACTGGAACCGGATAATCCAAATGTTCTGAATTCCCTTGGATACATACTGGCCAACGAGGGGATTGATTCGGAAGAGTCAATTTTATCCTGTAAAAAAGCTGTAAAAATAAAAAATGAATATCCGGCATATCTGGATTCTTTAGGATGGGCTTATTTTAAAGCTGGAAAAAACGCTGAAGCACTGGTTTATCTTCGCAAAGCCTTTTCTTTGGCAGGCAGTAATAAGATTATTACTGCGCATCTTAAGACCGTAGTAGATGAAACCAGGTCGAAGTAATAACATTGTATGCGACTTTGTAGAAATTAATTGTTAAACGGGGTATACTGGGGCTTGTGAGAAAAATTACTGTACTTATTCTTATCTTTATACTCTTTTTTTCAGGTGTCAGCCTTTATGCTCAGATTGATCTGGATGAAGTTGATGCAGAGTATGAATTTCAGTGGGGACTTATATCATATCACAGGGGAGAGTTTAATAAGTCGATACTGGCTCTTGAAAAATCACTGATCCTTAAACCCGATTGGGAGAAGACAAGGTTGTGGTTGGGTCATGCATATTATCGTGCAGGTTTTACAGATGCAGCTGTAGGTTACTGGAGTGACCTCCTTGCCTCAGGAGGAGGATCTATTGATCTTAAGGTTAAGGTTGATAATATAAATTACCTTAGAAGTATGGGGCCGGAGTTGAAGGATGATTCCAGGTTTGTTTCCTTTCATGAGATATCCGGAGAAACTGAAGATTATTCTATTTTTAAGCGACCATGCTCAGTTTTTCCAACATCTGATGGCGGCTTTTATCTTTCTTCATTTGCAACAAATGAAATACATAAGTTTTCAGCGAATGGTGTAATAAAATTTACAATAAAGGGTGGGCTTACAGGTATAAATCATCCCTTTGATATTATAGAAACTGAAGATTATCTATTTATTTCAGAATATTCCAGTGACAAAATTATAAGGACTTCAAAAGATGGGAACAGCATTTTCCGTTTTGGGAATTCGGGAAGTGGTGCAGGAGAGCTTTTAGGGCCTCAGTTTTTTGCAGATGATGGTAAAAATCATCTATATGTAACAGAAAGTGGAAATAGCAGAGTCTCTAAATTTGATTATGAAGGTGATTTTGTATTTTCTTTCGGGCAACGCAGTGAATATTTTGAAGGTTTTAGATCACCTACTGGAATTGTTTATTTTGATGAAAAGATTCTTGTTGCTGATGTACGAAAGAAGAAGCTGTATCTTTTCGATACTCAGGGGAATTTTCTTAATTCTTATAAATCTGATTTACTCATCAATCCGGAAGGAATTTCAGTTTATTCGGAAAATGAATTTTTGATTGCAGATGGAAGCAGAATTCTTCTTTTCAACCTTATAGATGAGTCTTTTCATATTTTTGCTCAAAGTGAACAGAATGCCAGGTTGCTTAGAGCCTCAAAAGATAGGAATGGAAACATAGTTGCAGCAGATTTTAATGGAAATAGAGTTACACTGCTGACAGATTTTTCAAGGATGTATACTGGACTTAATATTAGTATTGACCGGATTTTGTCTGATAATTTCCCCGATATACTTGTTGAGCTTACTGTGAGTACAGTTGACGGTTCTGATTATGTAGGTCTTGAAGAAAATAATTTTCTTCTTACTGAGGACAGTTATTCCAATTATGGTATGTCTCTTATCTCATCAGGAAACAGAACTGATTTTGTTGAGATTAGTTATCTTGTAGAAGGGTCTGAATCTATAATGGAGTCGGCGGATGCAAAAGTAGACGGTTTGAAGGATCTTCTTGATTCTATAGAGGGAAGAGGTAGTTTCAGTATTGTTACGGCAGAGAAATTACCTGTTCTGGAAGTGAAAAGAGGTTCGAACTTTGATGTTATAGCTGAATCTCTATCTGCTGAAGGAGATTATAGTAAAAACTGGAGTTTTGATCTTGGTTTGCGTTTATCTGCATCTCAGCTTATGGGGGGAGGGACAAGAAAAGCTGTTGTTTTCCTGTCATCAGGTGAATTGAATTCATCGGCATTTTCTCATTATAGTCTTATCGAGAGCCTCGACTATCTTAATAATAATAATATTGTATTTTATACTGTTTACGTAAATCAGGAAGATGTTTCTCCTGAGTTGAATTTTTTAAGTAAGCAGACTGGTGGTTTGACACTTCCTCTGTACGGACCATCAGGTATAAAAGAAATAGTGGATCACCTTCGAAGTAAACCTTCCGGTGCTTATACTCTTAAATTCCGGACAGACAGGGATTCTGATTTTGGTAGGCGTTCACTGCCTGTAGAGGTTCAGGTTTCTCTTTTTGACAGGAGTGGTAAGGATAGTTCTCTCTATTATGGACCTGCTGAGTAGGAGACAGTTATCAGTGGGCAATTTTCTAACTGATAACTGTTGTAGAATCCTTGTTAGGTGATTAAAACAGTAATAATTATATCTTTAAAATCTCCAACTCCAAACAATCTATTATTACATTAAAATATAGAAAATTAATGCATAATAGCTTTAATTAGATAAGTAAAATTTATGTAACCATAAATTTATAGGTATTTTGTTAATTGTCTTAACAAAAAAGTTGACACATTGGATATATGGGTATAGTATTTTTTCTATTACTCCCAATAGGGAAAATATTAAAGGAGTCTTATATGAAGAAGGGTTTATTAATGACACTGATAATCGTACTGATTATCTCTGTTGTTCCATTTAGCCTAAGTGCTAAAGAAATCACAATCAAACTTGCTCACCTAAATGCTCAGCAGCCTTTTGACATTCCGTCAGCAGCCATGGCAGCTGCATTCAAGTCTGCAGTTGAAGCAAATTCAAATGGTGAAATCAAGGTTGATATCTTTGCCAGCGGTGTTCTCGGAAAAGAAAGAGAAACTATGGTTCAGGTAAAAAGCGGCGTAATTCAGTCTTACATCTCTTCTACAGGTGGTATGTCCACATACTATCCAATGATAGATATTACCAACATGCCGTTTGTTTTCTCCAGCTACAATGTTGGTTACAAGGTTTATGATGGTCCATTCGGACAGGCTTTGGCTCAGGATATTGAAAGGAAAGCAGGTTTTCATGTTCTCGGTTTCGGTGAATCCGGAGGTTTTTTTGCAATAACAAACTCAAAAAGAGAAATAAGATCACCAAGAGATATGAGAGGTGTTAAAATCAGGACAATGACTGTTCCTCTGCACATGGAAATTATCAAATCTATCGGAGGTTCTCCTACACCTATTTCATGGTCAGAAGTATATACTTCCCTGCAGACTGGTGTTATTGATGGACAGATGAATCCTGTTTCTATCATCAATATGGCAAAATTTTATGAAGTACAGAAATTTGCCACTCTTACAAACCACATCTATGCTCCTTATATCTGGGTAATGAACCCAAGGTTCTACAACGGACTCTCTGCTGCTCACAAATTAATAATTGATGATGCAGCCAGAATTGCAATTTTAGCAGGTCGTGGTCTAAGTAGAATTATTGATTCATCAGAAAAGGGACTTCCTGTTCTTCTGTCTAAAATGAAAGTTTATGTACCTTCTCCTGCAGAGATGAAGCAGTTCAGGGATCTTTCAATTCCTGCAGCTACTGCATTTCTTGAAAAGGAATACGGTAGAGAAGGTAAAGTATGGATTGACAAGTTCCTTAGTGCTATTGCAGCTGCTGAGAGAGAGCTGGGCTACTAGAGTTTAGCTTGTAAAATTACAAACTGGAGCAGACTCATATGGAGCTGCTCCAGTCTTTTATTAGGAAGGATTATGGATACTAAAGATAAAGGGTTTGTTAAGTTTATTAGTACCCTCTCTGAATTACTGAACAAGGTTGTAATACATTTGTGTTTAGTCACTATGGCAAGTATGACTTTTGTAGTATTACTTGGTGTCTTTTTTAGATATGTTGTAAGAATGCCTCTTAGCTGGACAGAAGAATTGTCAAGATATCTTATGATATGGTCTGCCTCTCTGGCCATTAGTATTGGTATTAAAGAAAACGGACATGTCGGTTTGACTGTTCTTGTAGATAGTGCTAAATCAAAGATCGTTAGAACAATTTATGAAACTATCATATTTCTTGTTACTCTGGTATTTCTTGTTATAATGATCTATTACTCAATCCAGATGGTTATTGAAGCTAAATGGCAGATTTCTCAGGGCCTGGGTATTACTATGGTGCTTCCGACCCTTGCAGTACCTGTGGCGATGATAATTGGACTGGTTCAGCTGGTTGCCAGATATATTCTCGATCTGGGAAAGGGTGGAAATGCTGATTTCGAAAGAGAAATTATTGATATCTAATATTAGGATGATTCTATGTTTATATCGTTGATATTTATTTTTGCAGGAGCACTTGTTCTTGGTGTTCCAATAGGCTTCACCATCGGAATTACAGGCCTCCTTGGCTTATATTTAATGGGTAATGATATAGCCATGTTTACAATGGCACCGCTCCAGTTTTTTTCGGGACTGGATATGTTCACCCTTATGGCCATGCCGTTTTTTATCCTTGCCGGAGAGATAATGAATAAAACCGGTATTACCACCCGGCTTGTTAAGTTTTCCAATATTCTTGTAGGTCACTGGAGGGGTGGACTTGCCCATGCAAACATCATGGCAAGTATCTTTTTTGCAGGAATGACCGGGGCCGCAGTTTCAGATACTGCTGCTATTGGTACCATGCTTATTCCAGCCATGGAAGAGGATGGATATGATCTTGATTTTTCGGCTGCTGTGACAGCGGCTTCCTCTATTATTGGTCCCACAATTCCTCCATCCAATATGATGGTTATCTATGGGTCTTTGATGAATGTATCTATCGCAGGGCTGTTTGCTGCGGGCTTTCTTCCCGGGCTGGTTCTTGGTGGCTTGCTGATGATTCTTTCTGCTATTATTTCTATAAAGCGGGGATACCCCAGAAGTGCTAAAACTACCTTTATGGAAAAACTTATAGGCCTTAAAGATGCAATAATCCCCTTATTGATGCCTATAATTATTCTTGGTGGAATACTCTCCGGAATATTCACACCTACCGAAGCAGCAGCTGTTGCTGTTGCCTATGCCCTGATAATAGGATTTTTTGTTCTTAAGAGTCTGAAGCTTGTAGACCTTCCTCCTATGTTTGTTAATACTGCGAAAATAACAGGTGTAGTATTTCTTATTATTGGTAC